>NZ_DKYW01000018.1:0-27358 GCF_002493465.1 Akkermansia sp. UBA7090 | reverse complement strand
TTGCCAGTCCTGCTGAGGTTCCTGTTGCCAGTCCTGCTGAGGTTCCTGTTGCCAGTCTTGCTGAGAATGACGTTCCCTGCATTTCTCCCGGGAAGAAGCAACGTTCATGGGAATATGATTATTCATCAGTGTGAGAAGTATTTGAGTCAAATTTGCTTTTTTGAATCGTGTATCATTTCAACCGTTTGAAGCGGTCTGTTATGAACAGCATATTCTTGATTTTTCCGTGGGTGAAACGATTGGCTGCAACTTCAGGCAATTTCTGGTAAACTCTTCTTTCTCCCTCTGTAGGATTCGTGATGCTGTTCAGAAAAGATGCGCCGTTTGGCATGTCCAGTTTTTCGAACAATTCAACCGTTTCCTGTTTTTAAGGAAGAATGCCCTTCCGTTCATTTTCTGTTTTGTGGATGAGAAAACCGCGGGAAGCGACCGGCAGGAAGAACAGATGCTAAAGAACCATTCTTAAAGCTTCTGAATTGTAATATTTTTTTTCGGAAATTTGTTCCCGAAGCTCGCGGAGACGTTTTTGGTTTTGTTCCATGTCTATCTTCTCCTTTTTGTATTCTCTGTAAGCCTCGTTGATGAGCTGCGCGGCTTCATCGGCGCTTGCCTTGTCTTCCACATTTTCCAAGGCGCTGACAATCTCTGCCTGCAATATTTTGCTAGGGCCTTTTTGTTCGCAGGAAGTCAGTAATGGAGTCAGGAGCGCCATACCTGCTCCGGCAAAATAGAGATGATGGTTCATAACGTAACGGGATTGGTAAATAGATATTAATTCCGAAGAGTTTCCTTTAATTTTTCAGAGTTGTAATAGTTCTTTTTTTCCGCTTTCCTGATGAGTTTTTTGAAATTAACTTTCGTACGGAAATGTTCATTTTCGTATTTCCGTTCATTGAGGTCGATATCTATCAATTTCAAGGCGGCGGCGTCTGCGCTTTCTTCGTCCACAACGGATTCCAAAATGGATATTCTGTCTTCAATGAATTGGTTTTCTTTATCCTTTCTGCATGAGGCAAGAAAGAATGTTCCCAGCAGGAGCAGGATCAGAATGGGATAAGAGGTTGTTTTCATAATAAGAGTTAATGTAATTCGTGCGGAAATTGTTGTTGGCGCATGTTTTATTGTTCCGTAAGGCTACTCCACCGTAAAGCCGGTGGGCGTGCTGCCGGCGCCCTCGGATTCTACGCTGAAAGTTGGAATTTCTCCCTTTTCTGTGGGCGGGCTTTCTGTACCGTTTTTCTTGATTCCCGTTTTTCTGGTAACAGCTCTGCCGTTGATATGGGTCAGGTTGAAAGAGAAAGAGCCCCCGCGGAGGTAGGAGCGGTAATCATTGGCCGCGTGCCATTTGCCGCTGAGGTAACGACGGTTCCCGGAAATATGGCCTCTGTAGGCGATAGTGGTTCCGGCGGAATTACCCGCAACCGCCATTTTCGCGCTGAGGTAGGAATCCCCCAGAGAGGTGAGGTAAAAGGTAATCCTCCGGTCGTCGGCCCTGCCGCCAATGCTTCCGCAGGAATACGGTTCCACGGCAGAAGATGACGGGATGCTCAATTTGCCTGAAACGGTGCCGTCCCTATATTCCTTCAAGGTCAGCATGCGGGCTCCGGTTCTGCTGCTTGTGCCGGAGACGGAGCCTCTGTAAGTGTATTCTGCTACGATGGGGGAGCAGGAGGCCCCCGCCAGAGCCAGCAGCGTCGCAGGCAGGGCGTGGATGAAAAACGTTTTCATTGATGCAGAATGCAGAGGGGGAGGGATGGAAAATCAGGGCTGGAAGACGTTGTCTGATAAGGCTTTTCTCAGCCCATAAGATCCGTAATAATCCTTTTTGAACAGGGTTTGTTTCAGGGGTTCCTTCCGGAACAGGATTTTGCCGTATTCCTCCTTGTTCCAGAGCTTCTTCTTTTCTTCGTCGGGCATGGATTTCTCCAGTTCTTCGGATTTCTTCCGGAGATCGGCAAGCTTTCCGGCGTATTTGTCCGCACTGTCCCGGTCCTTGATGCTTTCCATGAGTTCGATCATTTCATCCTGCATGTCCAGATACTGTTCCGTATTGTTCTTCTGGCAGGAGATGGTGGTTAAAGCCAGCAGAACGGTACAGGCGGCGAGTATTGTTTTTTTCATCATTATTAGTGAATGGTTGATGGTTAGGGGAAATGACGCTCCGGGGATGAGGATGTCCCGGCACGGTATAGTTATTGCGGGTTGGGGGGAGGATCTGTAGGATACGTTGAGATTGACGCTCTGGTTTGTTCGCTGCGGATTTCAAGCGTGTTCTGAGCGCCCGCCAGTTTCTGTTTAGAAGACCTGCATTTGCGAATAGCGAATTCGGAATCCGTATAGGAATTCCTGCGTCCTCTTTGTCATCAAACTGTTTGGAAGAGAACTGCTGATATGACGGTGCGGTGAAACATCATCAATGGAATTGCCGAACCTTTTGATTAATAAACGACTATTTTTACTTGACTACGGATTCCGAAACCGTTGCAAAATATATGAAATGAAAGAGGAAATTTCAGAAACGGATCATGCGGCGCTGGCCATTTTAAAAAAGACAGGGTTGGATGTGGTGGAAGCCGCCCAGCTGGCGCATGAATTGCTGCAAGCCAGCAAGGGGCGCGGCAGCCGATGGAAGAGGGCGAGGGAATGCATCCGGCTGGGAGAGGAAGCCCTGGTTGCCAGAGGAAAAACGGTAGTGTTCAGGAAAGCCGTGGATGAGGCTATGGAGGCTCGGCAAGATCGCAGAAAAAGAACTAGGGATGATTTTCGTTATATCAGCCGGCGTTTGTTGAGGTTTTGTCCGGAAATAGCCCGAAGGCCCGTACGCTTTATCACGCCCCGGGAATGCCTCGCCTGCCTGGAAAAATCATTTGACGCCCTCCGTCAGAGGCATAAGGCCCGGCTGGTGCTCAGCGGTATTTTCGGAACGGCCGTGAAACGGGGGTGGTGTGCGGAAAACCCGGTGGCGCATGTGGATCTGCCGAGGCTGGAGGAGCACCCTATTCCCGTGCTGTCGCTGGAAGAAATGCGCCGGTTGCTGGCGGCGGCGGAAGAATATGCCGGAGGGGCGTGCCTGGCCGCGGTTGGGCTGATGCTGTATGCCGGCATCCGCCCGGAAGAGGTGAGAAGGCTGGATTGGGCGCAGATTAATTTACGGGAGGGGATGGTTTCCCTGAGGGCTCGCCACAGCAAGACGGGAGGGGCGCGCGTCGTGACGATCAGGCCGGTGTTGGGAAGCCTGCTGAAAAGAGCGGTTGCCATGGGATTCGGGGCGGGGAGCGTGTGCCCGCGCAACTGGACGGCGAAGTGGAGGGAGCTGAGACGGCAGGCCGGGTGGGACGGGAAGGAAAAGAAGTGGCCCGCGGATATGTTAAGGCATACGTTTGCCAGTTATTTTGCCAAGCATTTCAAGAATCTGCATGTATTGCAGATGGAAATGGGGCATGCCTCTTCCGATTTGCTGAGAACCAGATATTTGAATATGGAAGGCATTACGGAAATGACGGCCGCCGTTTTTTGGGGGAACTGCCATGCGGGGCGCCACGCCATGAAAAATGCCCGCCCCTGTTCAGAGGCGGCACATCCGTTGACGGGATGATGCCGTCCGGCAATTAGAAGTTGGTGCGGAAGGCGATGTTGTAGCTCCATCCGGTAAAGCCTTTCTGCCGGCTGGCGTCCGTGCCGTTGGAATGGGCGTATTCGATGCCCGCCATGATCTTGGCCATGTTCGGGCTGCATTCGAAAATGTAGTAGTTGACGCCCAGGTACAGGGCCTGCATGCAGTCGGAGGTGCCGGAATAAGTGGAGTTCTGCGTATAGCGTTTTTCCCATTTTACGGCGTTACTGCCCGCCGCCATCTGGTAGCGGACCACTCCTTCCCAGTGGGGGGTGAACTTGTAGGACGGCATGACGGTCACGCCGAAGACGTTTTCAGCCCCCGCCTTCATGCCGATGACGTTGAAGCCGGCTATGACTTCGGCCATCAGGGAGAAATTCCCCTGGGAGCCTTCCCATGTCAGGGCTACCACGTCCCTGGCTTCAGTGCCCTGGTATTTGGATTTGAAGCCGTAGCCGGTCAGTTTTTCATACGCCTTGTTTTGGGCGTCGTCCCCCCACTTGGTGAAATTGTGGGCGTAATCCAGCCACAGACGGCTTTTCTTCAGGAAAACGTTGTTGGAGGTGTCATAGCTCAGCGTGCTGGTGATGAAGCAGTTGTCCTGGGAGTTGAAAGCGGGTTCAATGCGGTTGTTGGACGTGCCGGTCCCGGCGCTTCCGTTGCCGTTCAGCCAGACGCCTGCGGCCCAGCCGAGTTTGTCCTTTTTGTCGGAATTGTTCACCTGGAGTCCGTAATTGGTTTCCGGGCGGAGCTGGTTGACCAGCATGGAACGTTCCATGGTCAGAATGGCGGAGGAGGACGTTCGGTATTCCCCAGTGATGCGCGGCTTTATTTTGCCGATGGCATAGGTGACGGGGCCTCCGTTGTATTCCAGATTCAATTCGTAAAGGGAGCAGGTTTGGTCGGAGGCGTTCCATGTGTTGGCTTTCTCATTGTAGCTTTCCAGGCCGTCTATGCCGCCGATGTTCCAGACGTTGTTGAGTTTGAAGTTATTCAGGAACTTCATGTTAAACCCGGCGCGGAAGCGGCGCCATTCATCGTTGAAGCGGCGGCCGTTGCCTTCCTTTTCGCCCATCACGCGGTCTTCTCCGTTCGGGTCAATCCAGTCCAGGCCGTACTGCATGCGGAGGGAAACGTTGAATTCCTGGATGTAGGGATTTTTGTGATCCCGTTCCGCGTTGAACCACTTGAAACGGTCGCTGAGCCATTTGCAGGCGGAAAAGCTGCCGCGGGTCGGCAGAGCGTTTCCTGTAGAGGACGCGGCCGCGGCAAAGGCGGAGGCTCCGAAAGTCATGATGCCGATGACGGGGAGAGTATAGGTCTTCATTGGTTTTCCATGGCTGGTTTGTCTGTGGGAAGGTCTTCCGGGGAAGGTTCTTTCTCGCGGAGACGGCTTCTGTCTATCAAACCAGCCGCAGGAGTGTCCAAGGCTTAAGGGTGACAAAATAGACACCCGTCCTCCTTTGGCGGTTACAAGGTCATGCGGAGCCATGCCCTGGCGGCCAGGGCGTCTGCGGCGGCGGCTACCTCCGCCTTTCTCTTGCTGGCCCCGGAACCGGCGCCAATGGCGTGACCATGCCAGAAAACGCGGGATTCAAAACGGTTTTCAGCGTCTCTCGGCCCTTTTTCTTCCGTTTTATAGGAAGGAGTTTCGGGAAGGATGTCCTGAAGAATGGCCTGGAGTTCCCCTTTGGGGTTGATTTCCTTGGGATGGCTGGCCGCGGAATCCAGAGCTTCATGGAGGACGCGCAGGGCCACGGCCTTGGCCGTTTCATAGTCGGAATCCAGGGACATGGCTCCGAAGACGGATTCAAATGTGTTGGCGATGATGGAATTTTTGCCTCGTCCGCCGGCCCGTTCCTCCCCCTTCCCCAGGGCAATGTATTTGTCCAGCCCCAGGATAAAGCCGTATTTACCCAGATTGGCGCGGCTGACGGTTCGGGCGCGCAGTTGGGTCAGTTCCCCTTCCGGGGATTGGGGCATGTGGTGGTAAAGGTACTGTGTGACGGCCAGCTGCAGAATGGCGTCTCCCAGGAATTCCAGCCGTTCATACGCCCGGCGCGTTTCCGGCCTGCTGTCCGTGCTGGGGTGGGTAAGGGCCTGAACGAGCAGATCCGGATTGTTGAAACGGTAACCCAGCTTGTCTTCCAGCGCGGTGTGGTTCATCCCGGAAATGCTAGGGCCGCCGTTGAGGAAATGCAACTCCAAACGGAGGGCGCTCCCGGCGGGGCGGGAGATTGCCTTCCCGCGTCATCTCGGCCGCTCCACAGCTTTGACATATGGACGGAGGGGTGTAGGATAGGTTGTGAACGAACGTTGGAGACGATGATGAAGAAGATTGAACCAAGAGAGATTCAGGATAATGCCGTACAATTGATTGGGGACGACTGGATGCTGGTGACGGCGGGTTCCCCGGAGCATTTCAACATGATGACGGCCAGCTGGGGCGGGTTGGGGTTCATGTGGAAGAAGCCCGTGGCGTTTGTAGTTATCCGCCCCCAGCGCCATACTTTCCGTTTTATTGAGGCCGGGGACGAGCTGACGCTTTCCTTTTTCAGCCATGAGTACCATAAGGCTTTGACCGTGTGCGGAACAACGAGCGGACGGGATACGGACAAGGTGGCCGCCTCCGGCCTGACGCCATATGTAACGGAGAACGGCAATGTAAGTTTTACGGAAGCGCGCCTGGTGCTGGAGTGCCGCAAGCTGTACGCGGAGCCTCTCAATCCGGAAGCTTTTCTGGATAAAACCATTGTGCCGGAGTGGTATGCCGCCGGGGATTTCCATAAGATGTATATTGTGGAAATCCTGAACGTATGGGTGAAGGAATAGCGCCTCGGAAATGCCGCAGGCGGACGCCTGTTCATTATTCCTGTCCGCGCTTTTCAGAGGGGGGCAAGTGTTCCATTCTCCAGCCGGAAGGCTGGCAGGGGGCATGGAGCATCGTGCAGCCAGTCCAGATGGGTGGTGGTGATGAGGCTCTGCGCGTCCGCTGGAAGCGACTGCAGAAAAGCTATCCGGCGCGTGGGGTCCAGCTCCCCGAAGACATCGTCAATCAGATGGATGGGCGTATGTCCCGTTTCTTCCGTCAGGAGGGAAGACTGCGCCAGCTTCATGGAGATGGCGGTGGTGCGCTGCTGCCCTTCGGAGGCGAATTGAGAGGCGTTTCTTCCGTTCAGCGTGATGTCCAGGTCATCCCGGTGGGGGCCGTTCTGGGTTTGCCCGTACCGGATGTCCCGGTCCATGGAGGCGCACAGCCGTTCATACAGGTCTCCTTCCTCCGAGGCGCGGTAAGCGATGGAGACCTGTTCCTGCCTTCCGCCGATATTGCGGTAGGCCAGGGCGATATGGGGCGCCAGGAGCGCCAGCAGATGGGCGCGCAGGTTTCTCAGTTCCGTGCCGTGCAGGGCCAGCTGGCGCGTGTAGGCGTCCAGCTGGAGTTTGTCCCGGTGCCTGTGCTTGAGCAGGTAATTGCGCGTTTTCAGCGCCCGGCGGTAGCTGAACAGGGCCAGTCTGTAGCCTGGGTGCCACTGGCTGCCCAGAAAGTCCATGTATTTCCGGCGGGCGTCCGCGCCGGCCTGCACCAGGGAAAGGTCGTCATTCCCCATCCATACCACGGGATAGCTGTCCGCCAGGTAGCTGCGCTGGTCTTTGCGGGGCTCTCCGTTGACGCGGAGGTCCGGCGCGTCCGGCGCCCACAGGATGCGCCGGATTTGTCCCGGAAGCTCTCCGCGGATGCCGAAGGATTGTTTTCCGTGGGAGGCCAGCGGCCCGGTCCGGGCCGTGCGCGGGGATTGCAGGCGCAGCAGGAAGCAAACGGCTTCCAGCAGGCTGGTTTTTCCCCGGGCGTTGTCTCCCAGGATGATGGCCCCCTGCTGCGGGATCTGCCAGGAGAAGCTTCCGTAGCAACGGAAGTCCATTAATTTCAGCCTGGAGATCATGGGGCCGGGAAAGGGGTTATTCCGCAGGAAGGGAGCGGATGGCGTCCATGATTCTGTCCGTCAGGTGCTGGTACGCATCTTTTCCTCTGGCGTTGAGTTCCGCCGGCGTGAAAGGGATGGGGTCTCCCACCGTGACCGTAACGGGACGGAGTTTGGGAAACCGGGCGCCGATGGGAAATGCTTCATACGCGCCGCTGATGCGCAGGGGCTGCACGGGAACTTTCGTTTTGCTCAGGATGAGGCCGATTCCCCCCATGCCGTCATGGATTTCACCATCCGGCGTGCGGGAGCCTTCCGGAAACACAAGTACGCGCTTGCCGGATTTCAGCAGGCGTATCACGTGCTTGAGGCTGGCGGCATCCGGGTTTTCCTGGTCAATGGGGATAGCCTGGCAGAGGGGGAGGGCCCATTTGAAAATACCCTGGAACAGCGTCTTGCGTGCGAAAAAATAGATGCCGTCCTCATAAGAAATGCCCAGCATGGGCGGGTCCAGAAAGCTCTGGTGATTGCTGACGATGAGCACGGGGCCGTCTTCGATGAGTTTTTCCCGGTTGACGACTTTCCAGGAGAAGAAAGCTTTGGAAATGCTTTTGAAGAGCGTGTAGAAAACCCAGTAGAAAGAGTTCATCTGGAGGAGAGTTTTTGTTGGATGTTGTCGGTGATGAAACGGACGACCTGGTCAATCGTCATGTCTGACGTATCCACCAGCAGAGCGTCCGGTGCCTGCGCCAGCGGGGCGGTGGCGCGGGAGGAGTCCTTGCGGTCCCGTTCCGCGATGGAGTCCGTCAGGCCTTCTGCGGCGCGGCGCGCGGCCCTTACTTCCTCGGAGGCGGTGACGAAGTACTTGAACGGCGTATCCGGAAAAACCACGGTGCCTATGTCCCTGCCTTCCATCACGACAGGTTCCCGGCGGTTGTATTCCCGCTGCCGTTCCACCAGCAGGGCGCGCACTTCCGGAATGGCCGCGATGGTGGAAACGTGGTCGTTGACCTGCTGTTTTGTGAGTTCTTCTCCCAGCACGCGCTGCCCGCACAGAACTACGGACCGGCTGCCGTCCTTGCCGAAAGAGAGGGGCACGGACGGCAGGGATTCCAGCACGGCCGCCGTATCCGCGGGGTTGATGCCCTGTTCCAGCATGTACCAGGTGACGGCCCGGTACATGGCCCCGGTGTTGATGAACGTATAACCGAGGCGGTCCGCGATGAGCTTGGCGACGGTAGATTTTCCGGAGGCGGCGGGACCGTCAATGGCGATGGCTGGATGCATGAGTGTCTTCTGAGTTGGAAATGGGGGCTAAAGCCGCTTGGATTATAGCTTTGCGTCCCTTGGAAATCAAGACTGCGTTCCGGAGGGCGTTGCAAAAAGAGTTTCACTTTTTCCTGTAAATCCGTTATACAGCGGGGCATGGCCCAGCTCAAACACCCGAAAATGGTGGATATCAGAGACATTTTGGACGAGAATACGCGTCTGCCTGCCCTGGTGGCCGCGTCCGCCGAAAAGCTGCTGGGCCTGGAACGCCTGAACAAGGCGTACGACAAGATCGTGCGCGACAAGGAATCCGGTTCTCAGGAAAATTTCTTTCAGCTTGCTTCCAGGTACTTGAATCTGAAGTTGCAGCTGCGTCCGGGGGATCTGGAAAATATTCCTAAGAAAGGGCCTGTCGTCGTCGTCGCCAATCATCCGCACGGCTTGTCGGACGGCATCATGTTCGGGGAGTTGCTTACCCGCGTGAGGGAAGACGTCCGTATTTTGGCCAATGAGCAGCTTTCCCTGTGCCGGGAACTGGATCCCTGGCTCATCAAAGTGGATGTGTATGAGGATGAGAACGCCAAGCGCAAGAACCTTTCCGGCATGCGCAAGATGATTTCCTGGCTGCGTAAGGGCGGCGTTCTGGGCATTTTCCCCGCCGGCACGGCTTCCAGTTTTTCCCTGACCCACAAGAGGGTGACGGACGACCCCTGGAACGCGAATATCGGCGCCATTATCCGGATGACGAAGGCGACGGTGGTGCCCGTATATTTTCCGGGCCGCAACAGCCTTTTGTTCCAGGGAATTTCCCTGATTAACCGCAAGGCGCGCGTGGCGTTCCTTCCCCGGGAAGTGGGACGCGACGGCCGCCGGACGCACCGCATCGTGGTGGGCAAGCCCATTCCGTTCAGCCAGCTTGGGCAGTATGATTCCGATGAAGCTATGGTTTCCCATCTCCGCCTGCGCACTTACCTGTTGGGCAAGAGTTATGAAAAGAGCCGCCGCCCCCATGTGCACAAAAAAGACCGGAAGGCAAAGATGGCCGCGCTGATCTCCCCCGTTTCCGTGCAGGATATGCAGGCGGAAATTGACGCGCTGCCCCCGGAGTGCCTGCATGCCCGTCAGGAAAATGGAGATTGGGACGTGTACGTGGCGGATGCCCTGCAAATCCCCAATATCCTTATTGAAATAGGGCGTTTGCGGGAATATACCTTCCGCCAGGTAGGGGAAGGTTCCGGCAAGGCGTGCGACCTGGATACGTACGACAACCATTACAAGCACCTGTTCCTGTGGGACAGAACGCACCGGAAAATCGTAGGCGCCTACCGTATGGGGGAAACGGACAAAATCCTCGCCCGCTACGGTGTGAAAGGGCTGTACAACGGGGAATACTTTTCCTTTTCCCCCGCCGCCTTGCGTGTCTTGGGCCGTTCTCTGGAGATGGGGCGCGCCTTCATTGTCCCGGAATATCAGAAAAGGCCTCTGGCGCTTGGTTTTATTTGGGAGGGAATCGGCCAGTTCATGGCCCGCAACCACCATTACCGCTACCTGTTCGGCACGGTCAGCATTTCCCGTGATTACACCAATCTTTCCCGGGCCCTTATCGTCTCCTATCTGAAGGCGCATGAAATGGAGCCCGTGCTGGTGCATGAGGTAAAAGCCTACAATCCGCCCCGCAAAGCGGACCTGAAGAGGTCGGAATCATGCATCCTCCCTCTGGGTCTGGCAGATGCCCAGGGCCTGTCCCAGTTGGTGGCTGATATAGAGGAAGACGGCAGGGGCATTCCCGTATTGCTCCGCCAATATTTGAAATTGAACGGCAAAATTCTTTCCTTCAGCGTGGATAAGCATTTTGGCGACGTGCTGGACTGCCTGATTCTGGTGGACATTTTCAAAACGCCGGAGCGTTCCATTAAGCGCTACCTGGGCAGGGCTGCTTATGAACAGCTTCTGCCTTACATGCAGCAGGAGAAGGAGGAAGAAAAAACGGCGGAATAATTTCGCGGGTGTTTTGCCTGGTTCCTTCTCCGGTTTTTCTGCGGGCTAGTTGAAGTGCCTGTAACCCGCGGGAAGGACGGAGGCCGTTTCCGCAGTTATTTCCCCGATGACGGTGAGAGGCGTTTCCGGAAAATGCTCCGCGGCCAGCCGTGCCGCCCGTTCGCGGTCGCCGGGACGGAAGGTTACCAGTAATTCGTAATCCTCCCCATCCCCCACAGCCTGTGCCGTCGTGAACCCCGGGCGCACGGGAAGGAGTTCTTCATGAATACGGAACCCCAGCCCGGAGGCGGCCGCCAGCCGGGGAAGGTCGGTTCCCAGCCCGTCGGAAAGGTCCATCATGGAGGTGGCTACGCCGGAAGAGGCCAGGATGCCTCCTTCCCTGACACGCGGCATGAAGGAAAGATGGTGCCCGGTGGGGAAGCTGCCGCCAAGCACTCCCGTAACGGCAATCAGATCCCCCGCCCGCGCCGTACTGCGCAGTACGGCTTTGCCTTCCTCCACTTCCCCGGTCAGGGCCACGTTGATGATAAGCCCGTCCATGGGCAGGCCGGAGCTTTCCCCCCCGGCGATGCTGATGCCGAACTGCCGTGCCAGCCGCCCCATGCCCCGGTAAATTCCTTCCACCTGGGAGGTGGGGCGGTCTGCGTGCACGAACAGGGTTATCAGAGCGTGCAGGGGCGTTCCGCCCATGGCTCCTATGTCTGAGACGGCCCGTGCCAGCGCTTTCCTCCCGATCAGTTCCGGATCCGTTCCGGGCAGGAAATGCATGCCTTCCACCACGCAGTCCGTTTTCAGGAGCAACTGGCGGTTTCCTGCTCCCCGGACTATGGCGCAGTCATCTCCCGGCCCCGTCACCAGGGCGGAATTGGAAGGCATCAGGGGCAGGAGACGGGCTACCAGCGCGTCCTCTCCCGTCTGCCGGATGCTGGGCTCAGGTTCCATACGGAAGAAGGATGCCGGGGTACAGGATGTTGATGAGAGTGGCGGTGTTGAAAATGCAATGGGCGATGATGGGCGTCCAGATGCTGCCCGTGTATTCGTACAGCAGCACCAGTACGGCTCCGAAGATTGCCAGAGGGATGAACGGCACCAGGCTGACGTGGATGATGCCGAAGAGGAGGGAGGTGGTGATCAGGGCGAACCAGACGCCCGTGTACTTCTTCATGATCGGGTACAGATAGCCGCGGAAAATAAGTTCCTCCACCAGAGGAGCGGCGATGGCGGCGCTGAAGCAGATGACCGTGATCAGGGGGATGTCGCTGGAGTGCCTCAGCACGGAAACAATGGATTGTTCGGCCGGTGCGTTGGTGACCTGTTCAATCCACTGGAACAGGCCCGCCTTGTCCAGCAGGAAATGGATGACCAGCACCAGCAGATAGCCTGCAGCCGGAGCGTAGAGAAGGGCCTTCAGGGAATGTTTTTTCAATCCAAGCGCCTCCATCCTGCCCGTGTGGAACATGCGAACCAGCAGGACGAAGGCCAGAATGAGATTCAGGCAGGTTCCGTTGAAGACCTTGTAGCCGTCCAGCTCCATGTTGGTCGTGCTGGGCGGAGCGGAAGCCCCCGGAGGCGTGGCGGCCGCCAGCAGAGCCCCCAGGCTGAAGTAAAGCACGATGATGCCGCACATGGCGATGTCCAGCATGTCCAGGTGGCCTACGGGAATGCTCCATTGCAGAGGATGCCGGGTATTGGGGGAGTGGCTCCGGCGGAAGATATTTACCGCCACGGCGAGGGACATGACGGTAATCAGGATGGAGGAAAACAGGGTAATAAGCTGGTCCGTTAATTCATTCATGGAATAGGCATGTGTGGAATAGGTTCCCCTTCCAGAGGGCCGGGCCGGAAGAAAAGCTCCTGTTTCTTTAGTGGAAACACGGTGATTTTCCAGCAGAAAGTGAGCTATCGTCCCGCGTCCCGCAAAAAAAATCATGAGGAAAGGGAATGAATACTTTTCAAGGAAAAGCGGGTATGCTACGTTTCCAACGGATTATCGCCATGAATATTCAACCCAAAATCACGCCTGTGCTGGATCCCGGCTTCGTGCCGGCCGTTCTTTGGAATCAAGCTTTTGAAGCCAAAGTCGCCGCCGATCCCGCTTCTCATCAAGTGGATATCGCTCTGACCCGCAATGACGGGACCTGCTTCCGCTGGTCCGGCAAGCTTCTTCCCCATACCGGAGAAAACATTGCCCTGAATGAGACTTATGTGGAGCGCATTGTGAAATTCCTGCTGTGGCAGAAGGGCGGCAATATCATCCTCGTTGCCGGGGATGACGCTATTGCGGACATGCTGGCCTCCCGCTACTGCAAGGGCGGTATCCGCGAATTCGACTGGGATTTCATCGGCAAGAAGATTTACGGCTCCCCGATTGAAGTGAAAAAGGTTTCCCTGGAAGAGCTTCCCGAGGAATACTCCGGCTCCATGACGCTGGGCCGCAACCTGGACGGATGCCGCATCGGTTTTGACCTGGGCGGTTCCGACCGCAAATGCGCCGCCGTGGTGAATGGGGAAGTGGTTTATTCCGAGGAAGTGGTCTGGGACCCTTACTTCCAGAAGGATCCCCAGTATCATATTGACGGAATTCAGGACTCCCTGGAACGCGCCGCCGCTCATCTCCCCCGGGTGGACGCCATCGGCGGATCCTCCGCAGGCGTAATCATCAACAGTGAAGTGCGCACTTCCTCCCTGTTCCGCGGCGTCAGCCAGGAAGACATTGAAAAGACCCTCGGCAAGGTATTCCGCACCCTCCAGAAAGAAAAATGGAACAACATTCCCTTTGAAGTGGTGAATGACGGTGAAGTTACCGCTCTCGCCGGCGCCATGGGCATGAACGACAACGCCGTGCTCGGCGTAGCCATGGGCACCTCCGAGGCTGCCGGCTATGTGGACCCGGAAGGCCACATCAAGCCCTGGCTGAATGAACTGGCTTTCGCCCCCGTGGACTACTCGGAAGAAGGCGGCGTGGACGAATGGTCCAAGGATATGGGCGTAGGCGCCCTTTATTTCTCCCAGCAGGCTGTGGCCCGCCTGGCCCCCCGCGCCGGCTTCCAGTTTGAAGGAATGCCCTTCCCGGAACAGCTTAAAAAGGTTCAGGCCGCGATGGCGGAAGGCGACGAACGCGCACGCAAGATTTATGAAACCATCGGCGTGCACTTCGGCTATGCCATTGCCCACTACGCCAGATTCTATGACATCCGTAATCTGCTCTTCCTGGGGCGTGTGGCTTCCGGAGACGGCGGCCAGATCATCATTGACAAGGCGGAAGAAGTGCTGAGCACCGAATTCCCCGAGTTGAAGATCCAGCTCCGCGTGCCGGATGAAAAAACCAAGCGCCACGGCCAGGCCGTAGCCGCCGCTTCTCTTCCGGCTCTCGCCTGACGGAAGTAAATCAAATTTGCGGGAGGGGCCCTGTCCGGGGTCCCTCCCTGCTCATATTCGGAAGGGTGCCGGATGATTCGGATAATCTGCGCCGCTTTTCCCCCTTCCTTTTTTGATTCCCGTTCCGCCGCCCTGCGTTCATGGTTCCCCAGCAAGAAAACATCGTCAATTGCCCGGCGTGCGGACAGCCCATGGATATTTCCCTGCTGCCGCTGTACGCCAACGCCATTTGCCCGGGCTGCCAGGCGCTGACGCGCGTAAAAACGCGTATGGGGCCCTACCATATTACCGGAAAGCTGGGAAAAGGCGGCATGAGCGTGGTGTTCCGTGCGGAGGATGCCGTTCTGGGGCGGGAAGTGGCCCTGAAAGTGCTGAACGATACCTATGCCGGAGATGCCCTGCGCTGTGAACGTTTTGAACGGGAAGCCCGGATCATGGCGCGGGTTTCCCATGAAAACCTGGTGAAAATTTATGCCGTGGGACGTGACCAGGGCCTTTTTTACATTGCCATGGAACTGGTGGAAGGCAATGGACTGGACGCCTTGATCGCCGCGGAGGAACGTGTGCCGGAAGACAGGGTGCTGCGCCTGACGCAGGATATCGTGCGCGGGCTGGACGCCGCGTGGAATGCGGGTCTCATGCACAGGGATATCAAGCCCGCCAACGTTCTTTTGTCCCCTGACGGCGACGCCAAGATTGTGGACTTCGGCCTGTCCCTGCTTCACAGTGAATCCGATATGGAGCGGGAAATATGGGTCACCCCTTATTACGCCGCGCCGGAAACGCTGTTGCGCGGAGAGGAGGACTTCCGTACGGACATGTACGCTCTGGGAGCTACCATGTACCATTTGCTCGTAGGCTTGCCTCCCCGTGTGGACGCCTCCCAGTCTTCCGATATTCTTCTGGAGAACAAAAAAAATCTCCCTCGCCTGGAGCAGGTGGTGAACGACGTTTCTCCCATGACCTGTTTCATTGTGGACAGGCTGATGGCTTTTGACAGGGAAGACAGGTTTTCTTCCTATCCCGAATTGATGGATGCCGTGGAGCAGGCCCTGAAGGAATATGCCCGGGCCATGCAGGAATCCGGTCTCACCTGGGCGGAACGGCGTTCGGTGGAGGCGCGGCGCGCACGGCGCAGGAAATGCCGCATGGTCGTAGCCTCTTCCATTGCTTCCGTAGCGGCTTTGGCATGGGGCGTTTGGGGATGGGCGGAGTGGAGGGAGGGCGTAGCCTCTTCTCCCGACACTCCGTCTCCATCCATTTCTCCTGCGGCTGGAACGGTCCCGGAAGGCAGGGGGGAGGAATCGCGGCTGGAGCGCAGCATACGCTTTGGCAAACTGTTTAACGAAGCCCAGGAATCCCTGAACCGTGGGGATCTGGTGAAAGCCGCCGCCATGTTCGGCGATTTGGCGGCCCAGCCGGACTGCCCCCTTTCCACATCTTTGTGGGCCGGGTTAAACCAGGTGCTGTGCATGTGGGTGCGCGGCCAGTTCCCGGAAGGGGTGGAGCGTCTGGAGGAACTGGGCGGAAAGATGGAAGCCTGCGAGGACCCTGAAGAACTGGAACGCTCTGGGGACATTGGCAACCTGATCATGTACCTGAGTTCCGCGGACTGGTCTTCCCGGATGCCGGGACTGCGCTCCAATTCCGATCTGGCCGTGCATTACTATGTGGGCATGGCGTTGAAATCCTGGTACTTTGCCGGGAGATGGCCGGAATACGGCGAATTTCTGGACCGGGTGGCTGCTGATGCGGCGGACGACCGGGACAGGAACGTGCGTGAGCTGGCTTCTGCGTGGCTCAGCAATCTTGAAATGTATACGGATCAGTACGCGCGCTTGAAACGTCTTCAGGACATGCCGGAAAAAACAGTGGCGGAAGTGGAGGCCAAGCGGTCCGCGGCGGACTTTTTGCGGGAACAGATGATGATTGGAGACGTCCCTTCCATGTCTCCGGCTTATGCCGCGCTGGAAGGAATACTGGATCATTTGAGGATGCGGTACCAGGCTGCCCGGGACTGGGAGGCTGCGGAAGCCGTGAAGGCGGCTGAAAGGAAAAAGGAGGAGGAAAGGCAAAAAGAACTGGAGGAGGAAAAGAGAAGGGAAATCCTGCTGGCCGCCCAATCCAGAAGCTATGAGGACATCTGCCGGGAAGCGGAGGATGTGATGAAGAAAAGCGGTGATTATGAGAAAGTTTCCGCTGTTTATGGCGAGGCGGAAAAAATCATTTCCTCTCCTGAGGTGAAGGCCCGTCTGGCCATGCGGCGGGAAATGACGGACCAGATGCTGCCGCTGTTCTCCCGCATGGAGAAACTTCTGCCCGCACTGCTGGAAAAGAGGCCGGGGAAACCCCTGGCGCTCAAAGATGGCTCCAGGGTGCGCCTGAAAGGGATGAAGGGGCATCTGCTGACCGTGGAACCTCAGGACAGCAGGGAAGGAAGCGGCGCGTACCAGGTCAGTTGGGACGCGCTTCCGTTCAACTCCCTGCATGCTCTGGCGCGGGAATGCCGCCAGAAGCAGCCTGCGGAATTCTCTCCCCTGGCGGATACGTATGCCAAGCCTTTGCTTATTTTTGGCAGATTGACGGGAACCATTTCCGCCGCACAGCAGGAAAAAGCATTGCTTCAGATGGACCGCGCTTTCATTGAAAAATGGAATTTATGGATGAGCAGCCTGGAGGCGGGGGAAGGGTTGCCGGAAGGCGGTGAAAAATCAAGTTGATTCCGGCAGGGGATAAAGTCCCTTGAAAGGCGGCGGATGGCTGTTGCCGGGAGGTTTTTGTTCCTGCCGCGTGCTTTTCCGGCTGGCCCCGGCCGGAAGAGAGGGGAAAAGGCTCGGTCAAATGCCTGTGTCCCGGATTTGGAGAAAAGTAATGGCGATGAAGTAAAATTTGCTTGCCTAGGGTACGTCGTACGGGTCTCATAGCCGCATGAGACTGATCAGCTTTTTGACGCTGGCATGCGTGGCCGGCTTCCTCTCTTCATGCGGTTGTGACTGTCATAAGCCCGCGGACTTCGCGCTGAAGGATTACCAGCCTACCTCCAGCAAGCAATTCCGTTAAATTCCCCATATGTTTGAAATCCGCGAAAAACCGGAAATGGTGGAACGGGCCATGCTCGTTTCTATCTACTTCGATCCCTCCGAGGCCGGGGAAAAACAGGCCATGCTGGATGAGCTGGAAGATCTTGTCTCCAACCTCGGCATCGGCATTGCAGGAAAGCACCTCATCAAATCCAGGGACATGCACGCCAAATTCCTGTGCGGTACCGGAAAGGCGCAGGAGGTGAAGCAGCTGGCGCTGGATTGCCGGGCGGACTGTGTGGTTTTTGACAATATGCTTTCCCCTTCCCAGCAGAGGGAATGGGAGCGGCTTGTTGACGAATGCGTCATTGACCGTGAAGAGGTCATTCTGGATATCTTTGCCCGGCGCGCCCGGACGCGGGAAGCTACCCTGCAGGTGGAACTGGCCCGCATGCAGTATTCTCTGCCGCGCATGGCCCGTATGTGGAACCATCTGGACCGCCAGGGCGGAGGCTCCGGCGGCGGTAAGGGCGGCGGCGGAGCAGCCAGGGGGGAAGGTGAAAAGCAGATTGAAGTGGACCGTCGCCTGGCGCGCGCCAGAATTGAGGCTATCCAAAGGGAACTGGTTCTGGTGACCCGGCAGCGTGCTACGCAGCGCAAGGAACGGGAGCGCCAGGCCGTCGCCACGGCTGCTATTGTAGGTTATACCAATGCCGGGAAATCCTCCCTCCTGTCCCTGGTGTCCGGGTCTGAAGTCATGGCCCGGGACATGCTTTTTGCTACGCTGGACACCACAACGCGGAAAATAGAGCTTCCCCACGGGCAGCCGCTGCTGCTGACGGATACCGTAGGCTTCATCCGCAACCTTCCGCACCGCCTGGTGGAGGCTTTCAAGTCCACGCTGGAGGAAGCCGTTCTGGCGGATTTCCTGATTCAGGTGGTGGACGCTTCCGACCCGGAAGCCGTGCGCCATTATGAAACGACTCTGGAGGTTCTTGATGAACTGGGTGCGGGTGACAAGCCCATGGTCGTGGTTTTAAACAAGGTGGACCTGGTCCCGGAAGAACGGCGCGGAGCTCTGGAAACGCTGCTGGCTCCCCATTTCAGCGGCAGGGTGGTTGCCATGTCCGTGAAAGAAGGGAACGGTGCGGGAGACCTGTTGAATGCCTGCGTGGAAATGCTGGAAAGCCGTGTCCGGCGCGCCCGATTCCTGATTCCTTATACCCGCAGCGACCTGGTGGCCGCCATGCATAGTGAAGGCAAGGTTTTCTCTACGGAATATGTGGAGGAAGGGACCTTGCTGGAAGCCGTGCTTCCTGTGGCCTTTTATAATAAACTGGGATCATTCCTGGCAGACAGGTAACCCCCTGTTCCTGAATCCCGGGTGCGTGGCCGGGTCAAAACCGGTATCCCAGGCCGTTCAGGCATGTCACCACATCCCTGACAGGCAGTCCGATGACGTTGTCCGTATCCCCGCGCACGGAAGAGATAATCATCTCCCCGTATTCCTGGAACGCGTAAGAGCCGGCCTTGTCCATCACGTTTACCAGTTCCATGTAACGGCGGATGTCTCTTTCCGTCAGCTTCCGGAACGTCACTTCCGTCAGCACGGCCAGGTCTTTCATGCCCAGCGGGGAACGGATGGCGACTGCCGTGCATACATGGTGCGTGTGTCCGGAGAGCTTCCGGAGCGTAGTCCGGGCTTCTTCTTCATTTCCCGGTTTGCCAAGAGGCAAGCCTTCCAGAAAAACGAGCGTATCCGCGCCGATGACGGTGGAATCCGGATGTTCCCGGAACACGGCTTCCGCCTTGGCGGCGGCATTGTGCAGACAGAGTTCCTGCGGGGGCATGGAAGCCTCTTTCAGTTCTTCCGTGTCCCGGACAATAACGGAAAAAGGAATGCCGGCCTTTTCCAGCAATTCACGCCGCCGGGGTGATTGGGAGGCCAGGATAACGGGGGGAAGCATGGGAGAAAAAGGCCGTGATGAGCACAGGGAGCCGATCTTTCTCAAGCTCCCTGGATGGGTGGACTGTCAATGATTGCCTGTCAACTGTCTGCCCCCCATGATCCGCTGAAAGGCCTCGGGGGAAATTTCCCGAATGGACCTGATGATGTTTTTGGAAAAGGCGCTCATGCGTTCCCGAATGGTTTCCCGGTCTTCCGCTGTATCAAATTCCATGCCCACCAGGGCGCGGCCTACACGTTCTCCGGTATAGGTGTAGTTGAAATAACAGAGGGAAGCCAGATCCGCGATACGTTCCATGAAGTCAAGGAAAGCTCCTGCGCGTTCCGGAAATTCAATGTGGACGAACAGGGGGTGCTGACACAGCTCCGGCTGGTAGTGGATCATGCGGAAGCGCACGTCGTCGTCCTCGCTGATATCTTCGAATTCGATTCCCTTCTTCTTCAGTGTTGTGCGGATGGTGTCCAGGTCTTCATCAGAAGCGGCAATGCCGAACACGGGGTATTGGGTGTCTCCTTCCGTTTTGCCGTACTGCACATCCACCAGCGTCGTATCCTGAGGCATGTGGCGCAGGTACTTAAGCACCTGGCCGCGCTTGGAATCCATGGAAATGCGCAGATAGCGCGTTTCGTGGTTGCCGATGCCCGCCTGCCGGGCAATCTGGGTGAGGTGGGTGAAATCCATATTGGCTCCGGAAATGACCACGAAGCTCTTTTCCTCCGGCTGTACTTCGCCCCGGTTCCACTGTTTCAAGAATCCTGCCAGGCTCATGGCTCCGGAGGGTTCGGGCACGACGCGGGAGGATTCCCACATAGCCCGGATGGCCTGGCAGACCTCATTATTGGTAACGGTCACGAACTCGTCAACCAGTTCCCGGCAAAGGGGATAGGTTAATTCTCCGGGAATGTGGACGGCCGTGCCGTCGCAGAAGACGTCCACGTAATCCAAGTTCACCCGGCGTCCCTGTTCAATGGAGGTTTTCATGGAAGCCTGGTCAACGCCTTCCACGCCGATGACCTTGATGCGGGGCCAGAACTTTTTCAGCCAGCACGCTACGGATGCGGCCAGGCCGCCGCCGCCGATAGCGACATACGCGCGGTCAAAAGGGCCTTCTCCGCTCATCACCACTTCGTCCGCCAGCGTTCCCTGTCCGGCCATGGTCACCAGGTCGTCATAGGGGTGCACAAACGTGCTGCCGTGGGTTTCCGCGTATTCATGGGCGGCAGCGGCCGTCTCGTCATAGCAGTCCCCATGGAGCATAATCTTCACATGTCTGCCGCCGTGGCGGCGCACTTCCGTCTGCTTCACTTCCGGCGTGGAGCGCGGCATGAAAATGGTGGCATGGCAGTTCAGGACTCTGGCCGCCAGCGCGACGCCCTGGGCGTGATTGCCGGCGGAGGCCGCCACAATGCCTTTGTCTCGGGCCTCCTGGCTCAATGCGGCCATGCAATTGAACGCTCCGCGCCACTTATAAGCCCGGATGGGGCCCAGATCCTCCCTCTTGGCATATACCGGGGCTTCGATGCCCGGCAGATTCAATCGCTGGAGAGGAGTCGGTTCGCCAACGGTATAGACGCGCTGGCGGGCTTGCAGTATTTCCTCGGAAAGACGGTCCGAAAGTATGCTCATGATGGTAATGCTGGCCCTCATTTTAACGGGTCCGGCCCCTTTTTCCAGTAAAACATTCCCGAAAGACGGGCTGTTTTCCGGGATTCTGGTTTTTGGAACGCAAAAAAGCCGCCCGGAGGCGGCTGTTTCTTCTGAACAAGGTGGCGAAGCGGACGGGGCTCGAACCCGCGACCTCCAGCGTGACAGGCTGGCGCTCTAACCGAACTGAGCTACCGCTCCATAACCTTGGATGCCGTCCCTGCCTGGCGGCGGGGACGTGGAGGCTTATACAGGCACTTCTTCAGGAATGCAAGAAAAGAAATCATTTTTTCCTGCATGCATATTTCGTCGGCTGGGGGAAAAGGGTTAAATAAGCGGTCGGATTTGAAATCCGGAGTCAATGACAATTTTTGGAGCCAAGCCCCTTAGAAACATTGAACGGCCTGAGAGGAAAAGAGGGAAAAACGGGACCGTCCGTTTCAAAAACCTGCATCATTAATATTTTAATCATTATTTGGGCTTATTTACATCATCTGCGGTTTTCAAATCCGTTAGTTATTACTACGAATATAGTCTTGAAAATAGTTTTATTCATTATCAATACGTTACAGCATTATGCGCCCGCACTTGCCTCTGGTTCTTTTATCCGCTCTTCTGTCCTGTTTCATTTCTCCGGCATGGTCTGACTATACGTTGACGGGCAATGGAGAAACGACAATTTCTTTTGCTGACGGCCAATATACGATTACGCCGCCGGAAGGGGAGCCCTTGACCCAGGCGGATTCCCCCGGAGGTATTTATTTAACGGATATTACGGCAAGCGGAACCTATCAAGACGGCTATAACAGGGTTCTCAATCTGGAGGGGGGAACCTATACAGGACTGCAATTATGGAATGTTGCGGGCACTGCCGGAGGCGTCACCATCGGAGGGAACAATTCCTTTGTAATCAATATCGGGGAAGGAACATCCCTGCTGAATACCAATGCCCAGTTGATGGGATGGAGCAACCAGGACCGGATTGTGTCCGCCGACATTACTCTCAATGTGGACCGGAATGCCGGCACGATTAATGGTTTTTCCCTGGTGGGGGATGGAAATAAAAATGATGCCTACCAGACGACGGGGACATATACCGTCAACATTCATGGCGGGGAATGGGCCGGAATTTCGGTTTCCAATCCCAGTAGCAGCTGGTGCATAGGGCTGGGGCAGGAATCCTTCCGCCATACGGGGGACGTGACGTTCACCATAGACGGCGGGACTTTCGCTCAGCTGGTAACGGCTGGAACGACACGCGGGGCAGGGCAGAAATCGACCATTATCGGCAATGTCTCTCTGAATCTGGACGGAGGAACTTTTAATGGTTCCGTTGCCCTTATGGGGAGAGGCCAGGTTCAGTTGGGAGACGGGACGAACGCCTATACGGCCAGGTTGCGCATTACGGGAGGTCAGTACAACGCGAATGTGTATGGCCTGTCCGATGCGACGTCTTCAGGTTCTGCCGCAAATATTGCAGAGCATTCGTCCGCTTCCATAGAAATCACGGGGGGGACTTTTGCTCAGAGTTTGTTTTCGCAGGGTGTGGCGACAACGATCACAGGCGCTGCTTTTTCCGGAGACGGGACCAGGAAAATTTTTGCAGGCGCCCGTTTAAGCACATCTGCCTGGAACCTGGCGGATACCAATATGACGCTGGATTTGGGCGGCAACACGGTAGCGGCCATGATTGCAGGGGGAAGCTGGGTGGAAACGGGAGAGAGCACATTAAATATTACAGGTTCCACCAATTTGACCTTCAAGTCCGGGACGTATACGGGACAAATCTGGGGCGGCTCCTACATTAATGGAACCGCTACCGCCGCCCTTACCGGAAATATCGGTTCCACCAATATAACGATTACGGGCGGCACGTTCGATGGAGCTCAAATATCCCTGGGCACTTACGTGGAACGCAACAATGCCAATTCCGCATTGACTATTGGAGAAGCCAATCTTTCCATCAGCGGCGGGACGTTCAATAATGCCTCCATTTATGCGGGTGGCCAAAAGGTCAACGGCACTTCCCTGACTACGGCCTTGGCCAGCGTGACCCTGACGGGCAATGATGCCGTTTTCTCCGGAACGACAACCATATCCGGTCAGGGCCGGGGAGATACGGTCACCAGGAGCGTGTTGAACCTGAACGGCGTGACTCGCGAAGACATGTTTGAGAATGCCGTGATTTCCGGATTTGACGAGATTTCCGCGGGGGAAGGGACGGACGCCCTTATTGCCAACGCGACGGTGCTGGATGGCCGCAGCGCTTTTACCAAGAGCGGAGCGGGCAAACTTACGCTCGGTTCCTCTGCCGGATTTGCCAATGCGCTGACGGTTTCCGCAGGGGAGCTCAGTTTCGGGCTTGCCGGCGGAGTGGCCTTCGGCAACTCCATCACGATGGGCGCCGGAGCCCGCCTTACCTCTGCGGGCAACATGACTCTTTCCCCGGCTTCCGTTCTGACACTGGATTTGACGGGCCTGAATTCCTCCAGCGCCGCTGTCATCCAGTCGGGCGGCACGCTCTCCTTTAGTACGGAAGGAACGCTGACCCTGACGATCAGCGGAGTGGACCAGACGATGGAAAATGACTACAGACTGATTGCGGCAGGCAGTTTCGGTACGTTGACGGCCAGCAATTTTTCTTTTGATTCCAGCAGTCTTTCCGAAGATTATACCTATGCCCTGGAACTGTCCGGAAACACTCTTTACCTGCGTGTCAAGGCGTTGGGCGAAGCCCTCAACTGGAACGGGGGAAGTGCGGGCACCTGGACGGCGACAGGAGGTTCAGCCGTCTGGCTGGACAAGGACGGAACGGCAATCGTCTATGACGCTTCCAAATCCGCCAATTTTGAAGATCTGGCTGGCATATCCGCCTCCGCCGTCACTATAGACGGGAATGTTTCTTCCGCGCGTCTTACGGTCAACAATGGAGAAACGGCCTACACGTTCACGGGAACAGGGACCCTTGTGGACGGGACGGGACCGATGTCCCTCATTAAACGTGGAGAAGGGGTGTTGACCATTGAAAATACCGGCGCAAATACGTTCTCCGGCGGCACGACCATTATGGCCGGCACCCTTAATCTCAACGTTGTTCAGGGCCTGGGCACCGGCACGGTAACGTTGAACGGGGGGGAACTGGTGCTGAATACGGAAGGCACGACGGGGCTGGTAGCGACCAACAATATTATTTTTGGTGGAGGCACTTTCACGTATGGCACGGGAGCTGCGCAGGATATTTCCGGCCTCATCGACGCTGCCGCCAGTACGGCGGCCATCCGGGTGAATACGAACGGGAATAATATATCCTGGGCTACGTACACCCAAGAGCTGGGAAACAAGGATATCGTCAAGCTCGGGAATGGTCTGCTGACCATCAATACGGTGCAAGGGGGAACCTTTGCCGGCGCCATCACCGTAAACGAAGGAACCCTGTTTTATAGCATTGGGGATAATAGCGTTACGCGAACCTGGAGCGGCAATGTTTCCATCGCTGAAAACGCGACTCTCCAGATACAGGACAACCGTGCCCATAACTCCGTAAATACGGATACTCTGTCAGGCCGCATTACCGGAGCCGGAACACTGGTCCTCGGTAAGAAGGAAGGAGGCTCCTTCCCCGGAGGCGGCCGCTATTCCGTCACCGGAGACAACAGCGGCTTTACCGGTACCATGAGGCTGGCTGGCAACGGCGTCAACGCTGCGTGGAATGAAGTCGGCTTCGCCAATGCCGCGGCAATCGGGGGTGCCACGCTGGAACTGGATGGGCGCGGCTTTTTTGTCAATTCCGCTGCCGATCCCATTAATGCCGATATCCATGTGATGGCTGCTGGGGGCTGGCTGAACGGCAATTCCAACCAGACGCTGGTTCTGGCGGGAAGCCTGACGAGCGAAGCGGGGGCCAACCTCGGAATAACGGCGGCCGGAGACCCGACTCTGACGGCCATTTTTACGGGAGATCTCACCGGTTTTATGGGAACGGTGCATTCCGGCCGTGGGAATGCCATCCTGTCCTTTGGCAACGGCGGTGCGGCGTCCACACTGGATACGGGCGAATTCATCAAGGCCGTTTCCCTGGGAGGAACCGGAACCTACCGCGTCAACTACACGGGTACGGCAGGGAACCTGCTTTATGCCGGGAATGTGATTGATACGGCCTCCCTGAGCATTCAGGGAAGCGACAAGCTGATTCTTACCGGGGCGAATACGACCACGGGAGAGTTGAATATTTCCCAGAATTCTTCTGTCCAGCTGGGCGACGGAACCGGGGACAACGCCGCCTGGGCCGGAACCATTGCCGGAGCGGGCAGTCTTACGGTCAGCACCTCCGGCGCTTTTGCCGTGGGGGACCGCGCCAACGGCCTGACGGGGACGCTGACGCTGGCCAAGGGCACGCTGGACCTTTCCGGTGCGGCCACCACCACTAATATCCTTATTCAATCCGGAGCGCTGGCGAACGCCGGAAGTTACGCAGGAACGGACGCAAACAAGGTTCATGTCCATGCGATTGCCGATTCCGGCAATATTGCCCTGGGAGGTCTGGATGCCGCCGGACTGGGGTCAGTTGTCACCACTGCTGCCGGAACGCAGCTCACCGGACTCAAGCAGGGTTCCACCTGGACGGTGAACGGCTCAGACAGCAACCTTGCGGTGGGAGCGGGCAATATTTCCGGAGATCCCTTCTCGGGAGAGGATTTTCTGGTTCAGTTTGAGGGCACGGGGGACAATCTGGGCGGCATCTCCTTTGAAGACGGTTCCACGCTGACGCTGGACCTCACCAGCGTCATGAATGCCATGAAAACGGCGGCCGGAAATCTGGAGATACTTCTGACCAACGGCAGTTTTGCGCAGGACCTTGAAACGCTTAAGAGCCACATAACGGCTAACCCGCTTTTCGCCGCTTTGGGCTTCGGCATCGTGGGCGTCAACGGAGGCGGCATTGTTCTCTCCGGTGATACGGACCTGGTTTACGTGTCTTCCGTGGATGGCGCGGGCAGCGCGGACAATCCGGTCACGGACCAGTCCCTCAACTTCTACCAGGCCGTCATTGTGGACCAGGACCTTTATGTCCAGTCGGACGGCTCCATGGTAATCAAAAACCTGACCGCACCGGGAACTGAGCCGGGCCAGACGGGCACGGGCAGCCTGATTGTCACCAATACGGCGGAGGACAAGGGAAGCATTGAACTGCAAAACAGCCTTTTCCATGACGGCGCGGGAGTGGATACTTCTTTTGCCGGGGACATCAGCGGCCTGAACGGGGCTGCGGCCAACACGGACCTCGTCAAAACGGGAGCGAACAAACTCACCCTGTCCGGGAATGTGTCGCTGGCCGGGGATATCATTGCGGAAGAAGGAACGCTTCAGCTCAACGGCACGGCTGACGTGGAAGCTCTGCATCTGAATTCCGCGGATGCGGGCTCCCCTGCGGTGATTGGAATAGGAGGCCGCGCGACGGCCCAGGCGCTGGCAGGCGGCGACAACGGCGGAAAGCTGGATATCGCTCCTTCCGGAACATTGACGCTGACAGGCGCTACCGACGGCCTTTCCCATACGGAAATTTCCGGACCCGGTACGCTGGCTATTGCGGAGGGCGCTTCTTTGGGGCTGGCTGCGGACAGTACGCTTTCCGGCGTGGTACTGGACCTGGGCGGTTCCCTGAGCCTGGAGGCAGACGGTTCAGCCGGCGGACTGAACGGCTCCGGTTCCCTGGAACTGAATGGACAGACTCTGCAAATTCAGGCGGCTTCCGGCCAAACTCACACATATGATGGGACGCTGGGAGAAGGAACGCTGGATGTTTCCGGAGCGGGAACGCAGGTTCTGCGCAGCTCCGGCGCGGATACCGGTCTTACGGTCAGCGGAGGGAATCTGGTCCTCCAGGGCAACGCGGATGTGGATGGAAGCCGTCTCAGTTACGGCAATCTGGTCAACAACGGCAACCTGACCATTCAGGCCAGCAACAATTCCCTGACGGCGGTCAATACCACTCTGAGCGTGGAGAACGCTTCTTTCAGCAGCGGGTCCACTACTACTTTCACCTTAAATACTGATGCCGATATGACCGCCAGCTTCATAGAGGCTTCCGGAGACGTTGTCATTGAAGATGGTGCCTCTTTCCATGTCACCTCCATCCCGGACGTCAATATCACCTGGAAATCGGGCAATCCAATGGAACTCACGCTGATGGAGCTCACCGGCAACGGAACGATTGACCTGGGAGAAAATACGCTGACGGTCGGAGGCCTTTTCCTCACCTATTACAAGAATGCCCATCTGGCGCAGGAAGGAGATAAGGTGGTTCTGAAGGCGGAAGAACAGACGGACAATATCTATGCCGGCGTAGCGGACACGGCCAACTCCATGGCGGGAGCCAATCTGCTTTGGGATGCTGCCAGGAATGGTTCCGTGGATCAGGCTGTCACGGATTTCCTGGGAGCCCTCAATAAGGACATGCTCAATAATCCTTCCGCAGCCAGACATTCCCTGGCAGCAATGGCAGGAAGCACAGTCAACGCGCTGGGGACGGCGCAGCGGGACGCCCTGCGC
>NZ_DKYW01000002.1:63191-64496 GCF_002493465.1 Akkermansia sp. UBA7090 | reverse complement strand
AAACTCCTGGCCACGCCGGCGTTGACGCGGTGGTACAGGGAGTTCCCCCTCGCTTCCAGGCTGTAGCCTCCGTACACGCTCCAGCGCTCATTGCACTGCAGGGACGTGTTGTACTCCGCGCGCAGGCCGTGCCGTTCCGGGCTCACCGCCCTCCCCCTCCAGCTCATGTCGCTGTACGGGCTGTACACCGTTCCTTCCGGCACGTCCTGCAGGACGTCTCCCACGTAGGACACGCGCAGGGCCTGCGCCCACGGCCTTCCCTTCCATTCGTCCGTCCTGCCTATTTCCAGCCCCACGGGAATGGACAGGCGCTTCAGCGTCGCCCCGCCGAAATCACGGCCGTACCCTCCCTGTTCCCGGAAGGCGTCCTGCGTGCCGTGCGTGAATTCCACCCTCAGGAAGGGCGTCAGCCTCCACCCTCCGGCATAGTCCGCCGTCCGGGACACTTCCGCCTGCGCCAGCCACGTTTCGTTGTTCCATTTGGACGTGGATGCCGGAGCTCCGCCCAGGCGGCTGTTCATTTTGTTGTGCGTCTCCGCCCACGTGAGGCTTCCCTTGAAGGTCCAGCGCGCGCGCCTGCTTTCTTCCAGCAGACGGCCCCAGTACAGGGAGCCCATCCGGGTGTCCTGCGTGTTCCGGCCCTGGAAGTCCCGGCTTTTGGCATGCCCGTAGAGCTGGCCGAAGGCGATCCCCCAGATGCCGTTGTCATGGCCGAACCCGCTGTCCGCCCCCACGGAGTAGCCGCCTCCGTTGTAGTCGTAGCCGTCCACGCCTCCCCGGCTGCGCTGCCGGGCGAAGTCTCCCAGGCCCATGCCCCAGAGGTCGCGCGCATGCTTGTCGGCCAGGCGGAAGGCGTTCAGGCGGGAAAGGACATTGCCGCCCAGGGCCGCCGCGTTGGAGGCCGAGCTCCAGAGGGAGTTGAAGGCCAGCTCACCGGCCAGTTCCGGGTCAATGCTGCTGATGGGGGTTCCGTCCGCCTTCCAGACCAGCTGGAGCTGTTCGGCATAGCCGTCCCCGTCGGCGTCCGTCCACCGGTGGCTCCAGGTTCCCGTGTAGGAGTAGGGGGAGTCCACCCGGTCCGTTCCCGTGGCCTGGGAGACGACCCCGTCAAAGTTTCCCTGAAGGGTGTGTTCCGCGTCCGTCAGCACGTGGAAGACGCGGTCCTGTTTCCAGGAGCGGTCCGCGTAGAAGAAGGGGGCGTTGGAGCCCGTGTCCGCCACGCCGATGAGGCCTCCGGCCGTGAAGGATTGGGCTGCAGAGAGCGTCAGGCCCGGGCCGAAGTCCGGCCCGGCCTGGAGCTGGTGG
>NZ_DKYW01000002.1:0-62871 GCF_002493465.1 Akkermansia sp. UBA7090 | reverse complement strand
CCCGGGCGCAGCACGGCGTCCCTGCCGGAGAGGGAGAAGGAGGTGGCGTTGGCCGTGCTTCCTCCGGTGATTTCCAGCGTGCCCTGCCGTACCGTCAGGGAGGAGCCTTGGTCGTTAATGATGTCTTCAAGATTCCTGCCGAAGACGGCGTTGCCGCTCAGCAGGAGGACGCCGCCATAGAGGGTGGTGTCGGCCACGAAGTTGTTGTACCGGCTGGCGGCGAGGTGGGCTTCATCCCCCTGGTAGAGTTCGCCGCTGAAGATGATGGTTCCGTTTGTGTCGTGAACCTTCCCTTCCTCATCCGTGTAACGGTTGAGCGTGAAGGTTTCCCTGGCGTCGGGCAGTATGTCTGAAGTGATCGGGTCGTTGAAGCGGATTTCCCGCCCCTGCGCCGCGGCAAGCGTCAGCACGGTATTGCCGTCGTTTATGTGAATGGCATTGGCGATGCCGTTTCGCAACGTATCCAGGGAGAATGCATTCCCGTCGAAGACTCCCCCGGTCATGTTGCCGCTGAAGAGCACGTCTTTCGTCAGAGCATGGAGGGAAAGGGCTGCTCTTGAGGAAACGTGAATAGCTCCTCCTGATGTTGTGGCATAGTTGTTCATGAATGTTGCCCCGTCTTGGAAGGTCAATCTCGACTTGGTACAAATGCCAACAGCAACAGCGCCGCCATGACCATCCCCTGAATTGCTGGAAGCATAGTTGCCGGTGAACACGGCTCCGGTTCCTATAGTAAACGTCGCCATCAACATTTCAGAATAAATAGCGCCGCCCAGACTGTTTCCTGAATCGCTGGAAACATAATTGCCGGTGAACACGGCTCCATCTCCGAGGATGAACTCTATATCCTGATGAAAAACAGCGCCGCCATAACTATCCCCTGAATTGCTGGAAGCATAGTTGCCGGTGAACACGGCTCCGGTTCCCATAGTAAATGAACCCCCGTGACTGACGGAAATAGTCCCGCCCCAACAATCCCCTGAATCACTGGAAGCATAATTGCCGGCGAATACGGCCCTGTCCCCAAGAACAACGGGACTTGATGAAGTATATACAGCTGCGGCGGAGGCATAACCAGTAGAGCTGACAATATAGTTGCCGATGAATGCAACATCATCTCCAAAAGTATATGAGATTCCCTGCTGAAATGAATCAATAACCCCACCGCTGCCGTAGTCAATGGATGAAACACCGTTTCCGACAAACCTGACTCCGTCTCCAAAAGAAATTGAATCCAACCCAATTTGGCTCAAATATTTCATCGGCTGGATAATACGTGATCCCGAATTACTCAGGATGATGGAATTCAGTTCCAATTTTTCTCCTCTGAGAGGTTGAGCATAATCATTATATAAACCACGAGCCGCCTGCAGCCCGGCCAGGTCAATGGTGCGGAAAATATCCGGATCATTGGATTGGAAATTGACAGTTACCGGCAGGCCGGAGGTCAGCGAGGAATCGTCATTGTGCAGAATGACGGTATCCCCGGAAGACAGCGTTCCGGACGCCGCCAGTTCCTGAAGCGTGTTATACACATGCTGCCCCGGGTTGGTTGCCTGGGAGGCGTCCACCACGAATTCCGCGCCGGAAGCGGCAGTCGCCATCGTTACGGAAAACAGAAGACGACCCAGCAGGAAGCGGCGCAACGGCAATGGAAGAATAAGTCTCATATCTTTTAAGAAGAATCATTAATATTGGAAAGCCCGCTAAATAGCGAATTTCGAATCCGCTGTTCACGCTGCGGTTTGACAGGAAAAGTCTTAGAAAATATCCCGCTTATTCCAAAATATGTCCTCCGTGAAACGGCAGGCGCGCGTTACCCCCGGAGAACAGCGGCGGCCAGTATCCGAAGGGCCATGAGAGACAAATACAGCTTTTTATTATCAATACATTACCATCAGTTCAGAACACGCGTTTTCCATGGAGGCCAAAAAAAATGTATATCCTATTAAAATAATAGGATTGACAGCGGATTCGAAATTCGCCCGTCAATAACCCTCGTGCACGGCATGCGGGAACTCCTGCCTCAACAAAGCGGCAGGAGCCTTTCACGGCCCCTGCCATGGGGAAAATAAGCGTGCTCCGCCCCCTGTTCCGGCGGCGTTCACGAAAAGTTTCCCGCGGCGGGAACAGAAGACGCAAAAGCGCTTCCGGCGGCCCGGGACCGCCCTGCGGCGCGGCCCCGCTCCCGCGGACATAAAGTCTCAGGCAGTTTCATGAAATGGCATTGCATTTCCTTATGCAGCATATAGAATAATGGGGTGGCACATTGCGACACTACACAACCGGACTTAAAGGAAAATGCCGTCAGGGCTTTCAAGGCCATGTTGCTGGCGCGGGCCTTCGACACCAAAATTTCCAGCCTTTACAAAGCGGGCAAAATTACGGGGGGCGTTTATCTGGGCCGCGGGCATGAAGCGATTGCCGCGTGCGGAGGCGTCTTTCTGACTGCCGGCTACGATGTCATCGCCCCGTTCATCCGGGAACAGGCGGCACGCGTCGCCTGGGGGGAACCGATTATTGAAGCGGCGCGCGCCTACCTGGGGTCCGCCCTGGGATGCATGAAAGGGCGGGACGGCAATGTCCACCGGGGCCTGCCCGCGGAAGGCTATATGGCTCCCATCAGCCATCTGGGCAGCACGGTGGCTTTCGTCATCGGCTGCCTTTTCGCCAAGCGCCTGGACGGCAAACTGCCCGGCCCCGTGGGAGTGGCCTTCTGCGGAGACGGCACCACGTCCACAGGAGCTTTCCATGAAGCCGCCAATATGGCGAAGGTGGAGCGGCTGCCGCTGGTGCTCGTGGTGACCAATAATCAATTTGCCTACTCTACTCCCAATATCAGGGAATTCGGAGAAGCCTCCCTGGCGGACAGAGGCCGCGGCTACGGATTCACCGTGCATGAAACGGACGGCACGGACTTCATGGCCACGCTGGAAACCTTCCGGGCCGCCGTCAAGAACGCGAGGGAAGGCCGGGGCCCCCAGTGGGTGCTTGCCAAGACCCTCCGCATGTGCGGGCACGGGGAGCATGACGACGCCTCCTACATCCCCAGGGAGCTGAAAGAGGAATATGAAAAAAAAGACCCCGTGGCGGTCGCGGAACGGCAGCTGCTGGCAGCCGGCTGGCTCACGCCGGAAGAAACGGCGGCTCTGAAAAAACAGTATGCCGACGAAGTCCAGCTGGCCGTAGCCACCGCGCAGCGGGAACCGGAACCGGACCCCTTCCGGGAAGACTGGAACGCCACGGTATGGAGACCTTATTAAGCCAGCAAACGGAAGATTCCCATGAGCGTAACATACATTGATGCCATCCACGACGCCCAGAAAGACCTGCTTACGGAAGACAGGGACGTCTTTCTGTACGGGCAGGACATAGGCGTTTTCGGCGGCGCTTTCAAAGCGACCAAGGGCCTCAAGGAGCTGTTCCCGGACCGGGTCATTGACTCCCCCATCAGTGAGGACGCCATGGCCGGCATGGTGACCGGGGCCGCCGTCATGGGCAAGAAGCCCATTATGGAAATACAGTTTGCCGACTTCAGCACGATCGCTTTCAACCAGATTGTCAACATGGCGGCCACCCATTACTACCGCACGGGCGTTCCCGCCAACATTACGGTGCGCCTGCCCTGCGGGGGAACCCCCGGCACCGGCCCTTTCCACAGCCAGAGCCTGGAGGCTTTGTTCGCCCATTATCCGGGCCTGCACGTCATGACTCCGGCCACGGTAGCGGATGCCTACTGGATGCTGCGCCAGGCCGTGGAAATTCCGGACCCCGTCATTTTTCTGGAACACAAATTCCTGTACCGCTGGCTGAAGGCGGAGGACAACTACCGGGAAGCCCCGGCCATCCCGTTCGGCATGGCCAGGATCGCCCGCACGGGGAAGCACGCCACCGTGGTGGCGTACAGCGCCATGGTGCCGGAAGCCGTGCGCGCGGCAGACCTGCTTGAAAAGGAAAGCGGCTATGAAGTGGAGGTCGTGGATCTCCGGACGGTGCGCCCGCTGGACATGGATACCGTCATCGCCTCCGTAGCGCGCACCGGCCGCGTCCTGGTCGTCGGGGAAGACTTTCCGTGGGGCGGCGTCACGGCGGAGGTTGTTTCGCGCATTGTCGCGGAAGGCTTCCACCTGCTGGACGCTCCGCCCCAGAGGCTCAACGCGCGGGATACCCCCATCCCCCAGCACCCCAACCTCTGGAAGGCGCACCGCCCCACGCTGGAATCCATCGCCGCCTCCATCCGCCATCTTTTATCCATTTGATTCAACCCAGTTTCCATCATGCCTAAAGTACCCATTCTGATGCCCCAGCTCGGGGATTCCATTGCGGAAGCCACCGTGCTGCGCCTGCTGGCGGCCCAGGGCGATACCGTAGAAGCCGACCAGGAAATCTTTGAGGTAGAAACCAACAAGGCCACCATGGGGGTCACCACCATGTGCGGCGGCATCCTGAGCGATGTGTTCATCAAGGAAGGGGAATCCGTCGTGGTCGGCGCCTGCATGGCCATGATTGAGGCCACGGAAGAGGAAATTGAGCGTTCCGGAGCGACCCCGGCCGGAGACTCCACCCAGCCGTCCCTTCCAGCCAGTCCGGAATCCGTTCCCCAGGCCGCGCCCTCCGCCCCTCCCCGGGAGGAACAACCCGCGGGCGTCCATTTCGGAGTGACGGGGGAATCCTACCAGGAAAACGGCACGGACCTGAAAGTCCAGCCCAGCGTGCGCGGCCTTCCCGTACCCGCCGGCATGAAGGGCGCGCATTACATGTCCCCCCGGATGAAGGCGCGCATGGATGAATTGGGCATGAGAGCCTCCGACATCGCTTTCATCTCCGGTTCCGGGGCGGGCGGGCGCGTCACCATTGACGACCTGGAGGAATTCCTGGAATATGTCAGCCAATGGCCGAACCGCAAGGCCTCATCCATGCGGCTGGCCGTGGCGGACGCCATGCGCCGCAGCTGGACGCGTCCCCTGGCCTCCGCCGGGCGCCCCGTATTCATGGATCCTCTCATCAAGCACAGGCAGAATTCCCCGCTGCGGCCCGGCATCACCCTGTACTTTGCCCGCGCCCTGGCCCTGGCCCTGGCGGAAAGCCCGGAATGCGCCGGCTACCTGGTGGGGGAAAATATTCTTTCTCCCAAAACGATTGACATCGGCATCGCCGCCCAGGTGGCGGACGGCGTCATGGTTCCCGTGCTGCGCCGCGTGAACGAACGGACGATGGAAGAACTGCTGGAAGACTATAACAGGCTGATTGCCCAGGCGCGCCGCCGCAGGCTGGCGCCGGAAGACAGCACGGGGGGCATCGCCACGGTCACCAACTTCGGCGGCTTCGGACTCACCTTTGCCGCGCCCATGCCCATGCCCAGCGAATCCATTATCCTGGGGGTGGGAGCCGTCACCAAAACCCCGGTCTGGAGTGACGAAGTGGAGGCGTTCATTCCCATCTCCAAGGCCAACATCGTGGCTACGGGAGACCACCGCGTGGTGGACGGAGCGGACATCGGACGCCTGCTCAAGCGCGTGGCGGAACTGCTCCAGCGCCCGGAATACCTGTAACCAGCACCGTTCCCCCAGCTTCACGCCGCATGACAACAGACCCGCCCGTATTAGGCCTGGTAGCCGGAGACGGCGTTTATCCGGAATATATTGTCCGGGGCGCACGCCGCCGGACGCCGGAATTGCGTATCGTGGCCGTAGGGTTCAAGGGGGAAACCAACCCCGCCGTCATCCCCCTGTGCGACGCTTACCAGGAATTCAGCGTGGGCCAGATAAGCAAGCCGTTCTCCTTCCTGAAAAAGCACGGCGTCAGGAACGTCATCATGGCCGGCGGCATCAATCCGAAGAACATTCTCTCCCTCCGCCCGGATCTCCGCGCCCTTTCCGTATTGATGCGCATGCCGGAAAAGAATGCGGACTCCCTGCTTGGGGCCGTCATCACGGAAGCGGAAAAGGAAGGGTTCACCATCCTCCCGGCCTCCACCTACATGGAGGAGCACATGCCGCAGCCGGGGCATATCGCCGGACCGCTTCCCACGCCTGAACAATGGGAGGATGCCCGCTTCGGCATGCAGGTGGCCAAGGAAATCAGCCGCCTCCACATCGGGCAGTCCGTTATCGTGCACGGCGGCACCGTCATCGCCGTGGAAGCGATTGAAGGCACCAACAACTGCATACGGCGCGGCGGGAAACTGGGCAACGGCAAACCGGCCACGCTGGCCAAAGTGGCCCGTCTGGGGCACGACATGCGTTTTGACATCCCCACCGTCGGCCCCGTCACCATTGAAACGTGCGCGGAATGCGGCGTCAGGCAGATCGCCCTGGAAGCGGGCAAGACTATTTTGCTGGAACGCGGCCGGGTGGCGGAATTATGCAAAAGGCATCAAATCAGCCTGCATGCCCTCCAAACCGTGGAACAGGACAGCCCGCCCCCGGAAGACCGGCCTGCATAAAAAATCCCCTCGCCCGGAAATCCGGACAAGGGGAGACCATTCCCGCATACGGGAGGAGGCATGGGAAACGGCTTGCCTCAACCGCCGCCGGGACTAAGAATTCTTATCCTTGTCCATCATGGATTTGGCCTTGTCGCGCACGCTCTCAGCCATGTCCTTGACGGCTTCCTTGCCTTTTTCGCAGGCCTCCTTCATCTTGTGCTTGCCTTCCTCCATTTTTCCGGAAGCGGCATTGTTCGCACATCCGCAGCCTTTATTCATATGATCTTTGGATTCGCACATAATAAGCAAATATTTTTATTGTCGATCATTTGAATTAACCGTTTTTCACGGCGTCACCTACGGCCTCGGCCTTATCGGCAGCCCTGTCCGCCGCATGGTCAACGGCGTCCCGGGTGTCCTGATAAGCATCCCTGGCGGCTTCCTTGCCCTTTTCGTAAGCGTCCTTGGCAGCCTGCCTGCCTTCCTTCATTTTTTCGGAGGCGGCGTCTTTGGCGGCCTTGGCGCCTTCTTTCATGTGCTCTTTGGCTTCAGCCATGTCTTTGTCTCCCTTGGAGCAGGAGCCGCTGCCGCAGGCTCCCTGGGCCAGAGCTACCACCGGAATCGCAACGGCCGCTGCCGCTATCATATAGATCAATTTTTTCATGATGTTATTCTATTTGGTTTCATTCCAATAGACTCTTTTTTCATGAAAAACCATGAATCCGGCAGTGTCATTCTGCGTTCACTCCCTCAAGTTAAAAGCCAGAACCGCCGCAGCGGCAACGCAATCCCGGCATGGCACGGCCCCCTCTTTTTTCAATTCCCTGCAATAGGAATAACCCAGCTTTTCCACAAACCGCCGCCTCAGCTCCTCCCTGGATTCCACGGGCGTACAGAGCAGCGCCCCGTAAAGCGCGCCGCACAGGCCGTCCGGAGCCTTTCCGGTACCGCAAGCGGAGACGGTTTCCAGCAAATCCTCCCTGCCCAGAGCCGCGCAGACAGCCTGGGCGCAGTTGTGGCGCCAGGGCGCCGTGCGGAAGGTGGACAGAGCTTTTTCCTCTACGTTCATGCCCTTACTGTAGGCTCCTTCTCTTTCCGGGTCAAGACCCCCTTCCCGGCCATCCGGCCGGAAGGGGGAAAGCGGTTCCTCCCGGCATCCCGCCCCGGAGGAGCTTACTTTCCGGCAAGCCTCCGGCTGGTTTCCAGGCGCGCAGCCAGTTCCTCAAAGGGAACAGTTCCATCCAGGCAAAAGCTCACCCAGTTTTTCTTATTCATATGGTAGGCCGGAAAACGGCTGTGATGATCCACAAGCCCCCCGGATTCACCGGGACAAACCCGCAGGTTCAACACCTCAACCCGTTCCCGTGAACTTCCCCCCAGCTTCAACCGCGGCACAGCCAGAAAAGCGGCGTACCATTTTTCCGTATCCTTCCGCCGCACTACTGCGTTCCCCGGAAACTTCCTCCACAGGAATTCCAGTTCCTCCCCGTAAGCTTTCCGGATGTGCGCGATGAGACTCCGGGCAGGAGCCGCCTTGAAAAAATCAGGTTCAAAGCAGCATTCCGCCACATGCCACAATTCTTCCTCATATTCCCTGCGGAGCGTTCTTGTCCGCAACCTGTCCTCCGTTGCCGGGGCGGCATGCCGGATATTTTTCCCGTCCTCCTCATGCACCGTTGCATGAACGGAACCGTCCGCGCGTATTTCCAATTCCATGCAGAGCTGCCCGTTCAGCAATGCCGCCCTGTGCAGAAAACCGTTTTCCACCCGAACGCAGCCGAAGGAAAGCAGCTTTTCCATGCGCGGCTTCCTGTCCCTGAAAACGCGTTCCACAGCTTTTTCATACCAGCTTTCCCGGGGAATACGGCGAAAGAACATAAGAAAAACAGGGTTAAAGACGAAAAAGGGAAAGCCCCCCCTCCGTTGCCGTTCAGATTCAGACGGAATCATGATAAAACCGCACGAAAACGGCACAAGGATAAAATACCCTGCGGCGCAGCTCCGAGACGCGCGCCGGAAAAACGGCTTCATCTGCCCGTCAGCACATACCACACGAACAGGCTGTTGTGCTTCACGTACCGCCTGAGGAGCCTTCCCGGCTCCCGGTAAATGCGGTACAGCCATTCCAGGCCGTTCTTCTGCATCCACCGCGGGGCCCGTTTCACCGTACCGGCATGAAAAGCGAACGCCGCCCCTACGCCCACATAAACCGCGGGGGGCAGCAACTCCCTCTGCTCCGCCATCCACCGTTCCTGTTTCGGGCAGCCCAGCCCCACCCATACCACATTGGCCCCGCTTGAAGCAACCGCCTCCCGCATGTTTTCCAGATCTTCCTCCGTCCAAGGCCGGAACGGAGGGGAATACACCCCGGCCAGTTGAAAACCGGGGTATTTTTCCTTTAAGACCCCAGACAGGGCTTCCAGCAACTTCTCATCCCCGCCCAGCAAAAAATGGCGCAATCCCGGATACTGCACATTCAAACGCACCAGCGCTTCCATCAGATCCGGCCCGCTCACGCGGCGGGCTTCCCTTTCCCCGGGGGAAAGGCCCCTGTTCAGCTTCCACACCACCGGCATACCGTCCGGGCAAATCACATCCATCCGTTCCAGCACGTTCCCGTAGTCCCGGTCATGCACGCCGCGGGTCACCACATGGACGTCCGCCGCGGCCACCAGAAACGGAGCTTCCGCCTCCAGCGCGCGTTCCGCCAGCGCGGCGGACATCTCTTCCACGGAACTGACGGCTACGGAAAAGCCGAATACGTTTCTGGTTTCGGACGGTATCCGCGCTCCGGGGCGGTCAGAATTGTCTGGAATAGTCATGGCCTGAGAACATGCAGCGTGAGCATTACGGCAGGGACAGCCTCAGCCCGTCGTACGCGGGCATGACGTTTTCCGGCAGCTTGCCGGAAAGAATCCCGTAATCCATATCATGGGACAGGTGGGTCAGCACGGCGCGGCGGGGCCGTACGGCGGCAATGGCGGCCAACGTTTCCTCCAGGCACATGTGCGTGGGATGCAGATGATAACGCAGCCCGTCAATAATCAGCAGATCCACTCCTTTCATCCTCTCCAGGGACGGGGCCGGGATGCTTTTCACATCCGGCATGTAAACCAGGCTCCGGCCTTCCGCCTCCAGGAGATAGGCATATGTCTCCACCCCGGCATGGAGCACCGGAAGGGGCGTCGCCAGCACGTTCCCCACACGGAACGGAGCCGTCACCTCATGAGGCTCCGGCCTGACGTAGCCGCTCCGCCCCGGTTTGGGAACGAACGCCCAGCCGTACATGGTCCGCAGAGCGTCCACCGTCATGGGGGAAGCATACATGGGCAGGCCGCCGGACCGGCGCCAGCAGAAGGCGCGCAAATCATCAAAACCTCCCACGTGATCCACATGGGCATGCGTATAAAGGACGGCGTCCACGTCCGTGATATGTTCCCGCAGGGCCTGCTGCCGCAAATCCGGGGAGGAATCCAGCAGGAGGCGGGCGCCCGCGGCCTCTACATAAACAGAAGAACGCAACCGCCTGTTTCTGGGGTCCGGAGACGTGCAGACCGCGCAGGAGCAGCCTATCTGCGGCACTCCGGTGGACGTTCCTGTGCCCAAAAAGAGAATGTTCATCACAGAGGTCATGATTGCGTTTAGAGCAAATGATGCCATAATGCATTCAAAATCCAAAGCCCGAATGCTTACATTGCTGAAAATTAAAAACCTGGCCCTCGTGGACCAGCTGCTCTGGGAACCCAGTTCCGGATTCATCTGCATCACGGGGGAAACGGGGGCGGGGAAATCCGTCATCATTGGAGCCATACGCCTGGCGCTGGGAGAGCGGGCGGACAAAACGCTTATCCGCTCCGGGGAACAGCAATGCAGCGTGGAAGCTGTGTTCCATCTGCCGGAATCCTCCCCCGTGCACGCCATTCTGAACGAGCATGGCGTCCCGCCCTGCGAAGACGGCAACCTGATCATCAAGCGCCTCATTTCCTCCACGGCCAACCGCCAGTTTCTGAACGACAGCCCGTGCACCCTGAACCTGCTGCGGGAAGCGGGGGCCTGCCTGGTGGACATGCACGGCCCCAGCGACCACCGCTCCCTGGTCTCCCAGGAAAGGCAGCTTTCCCTGCTGGACGCCTTCGGAGAGCACGCCCCCCTGATGCACGCCTATTCGGACGCCTGGAGGCAATGGCAGGATGCGCGCCGGGCCTACGATGACCTGGAACATGCGGAAGCGGCCACCGCGCGGGAAATAGAACTGCTGCGCCACCAGGTGGATGAAATAGATTCCGCCGCCTTCACTCCGGAGGAAGTGCTCACGCTGGAAGAGCGCTGGCAGCGCGCCCGCAACGGCACCCGGCTCCGGGAACAGGTCTCCAAAATGCTTTCCATGCTGGAGGAAACGGATGTGCCCGGCCTGGGGACCCAATTAAGGGAACTGACACGGGCGGCCCATGAGCTGGAACGCATGGACGCTTCCACCGCCGCGTGGCTGGCCCCGCTGGCGGAAGTGAATTTGGAACTCAAGGAAATCGAGGGACGCCTGGCGGATTATTCCGCCGAACTGGACTGCGACCCCCGGGAGCTTTTCCAGCTGGAGGAACGCATCAACCTGCTGGAATCACTGAAAATGAAATACGGCCCTTCCTTTGAGGACGTTTGCTCCCGGAGGGAGGAGGCGGCCGGCCGCCTGGACCGCATGGAACACCGCACGGAACGCCTGGAAGAGCTGAGGGCCTCCATCGCCGTTTTGCGCAGGCAAATGGACGCCGCCGGGCAGGCCCTGACCAAAGCGCGCCAGGACTCCGCTCCCAGGCTGGCGGCCTCCATCGTCAGGCACTCCCGGGAGCTGGGATTCCGCCAGGCCGTCTTTGAAGTGAGCCTCTCCCCCCTTCAGGAACCGGGCTCACAGGGAATGGAAACGGTGGAATTCCTGTTTGGCCCCAATCCCGGGGAACCCTCCAAACCTCTCCGCCTGATTGCCTCCAGCGGAGAACTGGCGCGCATCATGCTGGCGATTAAAAGCGCCCTGGCCCACAAGGATTCCACCCCCCTGCTGGTGTTTGACGAAATAGACGCCAACGTGGGCGGGGAAGTGGCGCGGGCTGTGGGATTCAAGATGCAGCAGCTTGGAAACAGGCACCAGGTGATCTCCATCACGCACTTTCCGCAGGTGGCGGCCCTGGCTTCCCATCATTACCTGGTTCAGAAAGCTTCCGCGGGCAACCGCACCATCTCCTGCCTGCGGGAGGTGAGCCATGAAGAGCGGGTGGATGAACTGGTCCGCATGCTGGGCGGCGGCGGAGACCACGCACGCACGCTGGCCCAGGCCCTGCTGCAGCCCTCATGAACGGGAAACCGCCGGAGGGGAGGGGAGAACTGCCCTATTTCCCCAGGCGCGGGTTGAACCTGCGCAGCCTCAGGGAGTTGAATACCACGCACAGGGAACTCAAACTCATCGCGCCGGCGGCAAGCATGGGATTCAGCGTAAGGCCGAAGGCGGGATATAAACACCCGGCGGCCAGCGGAATGCCGATGATGTTGTAAAAGAAAGCCCAGAAGAGGTTCTGCCTGATGATGAGCAGCGTGGCGCGGCCCAGCTGGAGGGCTTCCGCCACGCCAGCGGGGTTGCTTTTCATCAGCACGATGTCGGAGGATTCCATCGCCAGCTCCGTTCCGGACTTCATGGAAATGCCCACCCGGGCGCAGGCCAGCGCCGGGGCGTCGTTCACGCCGTCCCCCACCATCGCCACCTTGTCCCCGCGTTCCTCCATCTTCATCACATGGGAGGCTTTTTCATCCGGAAGCACGTCGGAAACCACCTCGTCAATGCGGAGTTCTCCGGCCATATGCCGCGCCGTGGAGGCGTTGTCCCCCGTCAGCATGACGACGCGCAGGTTCATCCGCTTCAGACTGTCCACCGCCGCGCGGCTGTCCGGTTTCAGGGAATCCGCCACCATGATGACGCCGGCGGGGCTGCCCCCCCGGCCCACATACAGCGGGGACGCGCCCTGCCGCATGAATTCCCGCAGGCGGCTTTCATCCTCCTTCCAGAAGATTCCCTTATCCCGCATGAATCCGGAATTGCCCACCGCGCAAGGCGCCCCGTCCACCGTTCCGGCAATGCCGCGGCCAGGAACCACGGACAAATCCGCCACGGCGCGGACGGGCAAATTCAGAAGCCTGGCGTGTTCATAAACAGCCTTTCCCACCGGATGTTCCGAACCCTGTTCCAAAGCCGCCGCCATTTCCACCAGCTCATCCGCATCCATGCCTTCCTCCGGCAGCACGGCCACTACCCGCGGCTCCCCTTCCGTCAGGGTGCCCGTCTTGTCAAAAACGACGGTATCCACGCGGCTCAGGGCTTCCAGGGCTCCGGCGGACTTGCACAGAATGCCCAGCCGCGCGCCCCTGCCCGTCCCCACCATAATGGCGATGGGCGTGGCGAGCCCCAGGACGCAGGGGCAGGAAATCACCAGCACCGCAATGGCCCTGGCGAGGGCGAAGGAAAAACCCTCCCCGGCGGCCATCCACCCAACCAGCGACACCAGGGCAACGGCAATGACCGCAGGGACAAAGAAATAGCATACCCGGTCCGCCAGACGCGCAATGGGCGCCTTGGACTGGCCGGCCTGCTCCACCAGGCGGATCATGCGGGCCAGCGTGGAATCCCCGCCCACGCGTTCCGCGCGGATTTTGAGATACCCGGCCCGGTTGAACGTTCCGCTGATTACCCGGTCCCCCGCCGTCCTGTCCACAGGCATGCTTTCCCCCGTCAGGTCCGATTCATCCAGAGCCGCCTGCCCCTCTTCAATCATGCCGTCCACCGGAATCCGCTGCCCGGTTTTCACCACCACCAGGTCCCCGGAACGAATTTCATCCAGCGGAACGGCGCGCTCCGCGCCGCCGTGCCATACCAGCGCCTCCTGGGGAACCAGCTTCACCAGCCCTTTTACGGCGGCATTCGTTTTCCGGCAAGAGCGGCGTTCAAGGTATTTCCCCAGGGAAATCAGGGTGACGATCATGGCCGCAGATTCAAAATACAGCTCCATTCCATCCACACTGAACCCCTGCCACATCCCCGCAACCAACAAATACAGCCCATACAGAAAAGCGGAGCCGGAACCGATGGCGATCAGGGAATCCATATTGGGAGACAGCGCAACAAGCTGCCGCACGCCGTTTATCAAATAATGCCGGTTCAGCCACAGGACGGCGCCCGTCAAAATACACTGCGTCCACCAATTCATCCAGAGGCCCCAACTTCCTCCCGGAACGGGCCAGTTCCACATGGGGCCCATGGACAAATACATCAAAGGGACCAGCAGCAGAATGGACCAGACGAGGCGGGAGCCGCCCGTTTCCTCCTGTTCCTGCCTCTCCTCTTTCTCCGCTCCGGCAAACGGCTGCTCCTTCCAATCCGCCACGCGGAAGCCGGCTTTCTCCACCACCGGAGCTATCCGCTCCAGGGCGGGGGAATCAGGCTTTTCAAACAAAACGGTCATCCGTCCCGTCAGCAAATTCAGCTCGACGCGCTCCACCCCCTCCAGTCCCTCCACGGCGCGTTCCACCTTGGCGGCACACCCGGCGCAATGCATGCCGGAAACAAGATAGTTCTTTTCTTCCATTGTCATTAAAACGGAGTGTCTGATGTTCCGGGTCCAGATAAGGCCCCATACTGTTAGTTGGCTCTAACACATCTATTCCGTTTCTCAAGCCGCTTTCGCGGCTTCAGCCCTTTCTGATAAAAAATGACAAAAAAACGCCCGCAGCCCCGTACCAGTAACAAACACCTTTATTTTCCCCCATGAACATGCCTCCTTTATTCAAAGTCCTGGCCAGCGCGGCCTTGTTGTCCACCCCCCTCCACGCCCAGCTTTACACCCTCCACGGAGACGGCGTCAAAAAAACGGAGAGAGTCGTGGAAAAAGCGGATTATTCCGATTACGAACTTGTCTGGCACGACGAATTCGATAAAGACGGCCGTCCGGACCCCGCCAAATGGAATTATGAACACGGTTTCGTCCGCAACAAGGAAGCGCAATGGTACCAGCCGGAAAACGCCTGTTGCAAAGACGGCATGCTGATTATTGAAGGCAGGAAGGAAAAACATGCCAATCCCCATTACGATCCGGCGGGGAAAAACTGGCAGACGACGCGGAAGGAGGCGGAATACACCTCTGCCTCCCTGACGACGCGCGGCAAATTTTCCTGGTTGTACGGGCGGTTTGAAATCCGGGCCAGATTCAGCCCGCGGGAAGGCATGTGGCCTGCTTTCTGGACCCTGGGCGTCAAGGAAAAGTGGCCCATGTGCGGGGAAATAGATATCATGGAGTATTACCAGTCCACCTATCTGGCCAATCTCTGCTGGGGTTCCCCCAAAAAACACGTGGGCAAATGGAGCACCACTTACACGCCGCTCAAATGGCTTCAGGAAAAACACGCGGACTGGGCGGACAGCTTCCATGTCTTCCGTATGGACTGGGACGAACAGGAAGTGCGCCTGTATGCGGACGATATTCTGCTGAACCGGACTCCCCTGGATAATATCGTCAATGCTTCTTACAAGGAAATCGCCAACCCCTTCCGCCAGCCGCACTACATCATCCTGAACCTGGCCCTGGGCGCCACCGGCGGAGATCTGGGCAAACTGCCGCTTCCCCAGAAATATGAAATAGACTACGTTCGCATTTACCAGAAAAAGGACTCCCCCCATAAGGGAACCATTCCATACCGGACGGAAAAGTAACCGTCCTTTTCCGGAAACGGGAACAAGAGCAGGAATTGCGGCGCATGGGATAGCCGGAGCAAAAATACTCCCACAGGCATGATGCCTCTATCCCTCGGTTTCCATCCTTCGGGAACGGGAAGCCAGCCGTTATTCTTTAGCTTTCCCCTTGAGAACCAGAAGAACATGTTCCGCCATAAGGGCATGGCCCTCTGCGTTAGGATGCACGCCATCCGCCAGCAGGCTTTCACGGCCCTTCATCACCTTGTTGAGATCAATCACTTTGGATCCGGTGCTTTTCGCCGCCTGCCTGATAAGAGGAATAACCTCCTTTTCAATGCATTCCCTGCTGATTCCCCCGGCCCTGGCTTCCTGTGAAGGGACAGGAAGCAGGCAGTACACTTTCAGCCTGGGGTTCCGCTTCCGGAATTCTGCGATGACTTCCTTATAATTGCTTACAAAATCTTCCTTGTGGCTCCAATTCACTTTTTTGCTGTCATTGGTGCCCAACCCCACCAATAAAATGTCAGGTTGGAAAGCCAAAGCATCCCGATAAGCCTTTTCCCGCGTAATAGGGCGATCCCCCTTGAACAGCAGACAACGGGCCGATACGCCGAAGTTGCCCACCTCCGCCTTCTTGCCCAGAACCTCCGCCGCACGGGACACCCAGCACTCTTCTTTCCTGACTCCCAACCCGGCAGTAATGCTGTCTCCCAGACAGGCCAGCTTTACAGCGGAAAAGCCGTCCGCCGGCAGAAAAACGGCCAGCAGCCCCATCCACAACAAAACAATAAGATTTTTCATGGCGAAAAATAATCTGATGGAAATGGCTTACTGGAAACGCCTCTGAAAGTAAAGCCTTCACTCCGGGCCGTCCGCTGGTCTTTTCCTGCGGAATTCCGGCATGAAAAAAGCCCCATCCGGACAAACCGGACGGGGCCCTTCAAATAACGGAAAGAGGGACGGATCAGTTTACGCGGCCCAGATAGGAACCGTCTTCCGTCTTTACGGAAATCTTTTCACCGGGCTTGATGAACAGGGGCACCTGCACCACCAGTCCGGTGGTCATCGTGGCGGATTTGTAAACATTGTTCGCGCTGTCACCCTTGACGCCTTCAGGAGCTTCCGCCACTTCCATGGTGATGGCGGCGGGGAGTTCCACGGAAACGACCGTTTCATCCGTGAAAAGCAGGATGTAGATATTGCCTTCCATCAGATAATCCTTGACGGGTTCCACGATTTCCGGAGACACGGTGATGTCTTCGTATGTATCCGGATTCATGAAGTGATAACCCATGCCGTCAATGTAGCTGAACTCATATTCCTCACGGGCGAGGTTGACGCCTTCCAGGGATTCATTGGAAGTCAGGCGAAGGTTATATACCTTTTTAGTGGAAATGCTGCGGATGCTCATTTGCACATAGGAAGCCATGCGGGGGGGGCACTTGTGCTCCATGCTGACTACAACGCAAACGTCATTGTTGTAATTGACCGCGTGTCCCTTGCGAAGATTGATTACGGGTACTTTTGCCATGCGGCCCGTACCATACCATGTTTTCCCCTCCCGTCAAGGCGAAAAAAACGGGCAACCCCTTGAGGCGCTTGGGGAAAACGCTCCTGAACAGGGAAGCGGGGAAGAAAGGGAAAACGGCCATTCCTACCGGCTGAGGTCCTGCTGGAACAGGACTTTGATGCCGCTGGAATTCAGCACGGTGCGCCCGAAGTTGAGATCCTCCACGTGAAGAGCCACCAGCGACCCGCGCCTCACGCAAGGCAGCAGGGGATAGAGAAAGTTGACGTTCATTTCCGCGGCGTACAGCGCATCCAGGCATTTTTTGAGGTCTGCGGGGCCATGGCGGAGCACCGCCACCAGCACCCCGGATTCCGTATAGCAAATACCCTTCTCCAGAAAAATTTCAGACGTCCGTTCCGGATCGCTGACAATCAGGCGCGCAATGGTCGCCTCATGGCAGTCCTGCATGCTGAATCCCAGGCAGAAAATGCCGTGCATGTCCAGCAGGCCGAGGAGGGCGGTCAGGGCCCCCACCCGGTTCTGGAGCATGATGGAATATTGCTTTATCGTGCTGCCGGGGGCTTTAATGGCTTCTTCCTTCATAACAATAAAGCAAATATGGGCGGCGTTCTATTTGGCGTACGTTTTAAGCACGCGCCTGATGATGGCCAGGGCCTGCTGGATTTCCTCTTCACTTACGTTCAGCGGCGGCAGCAGACGGACGGTTTCCGGCCCGGCGGGAACGGAAAGCAGCCCTTCCTGCCGCAGGGCCTCCACCACTACGGAGGCAATCGTCTTGCCCTCCGGCGCGGCCACCATTTCCGGGTTCAGGCCAATGCCCAGCAGCAGGCCCAGCCCACGCACGCCCTGGACAACAGGCAGGTTCCAGGATTCTATTTCCTTGCGAATTGCCGCGCCCAGGCGCCGCGCCCTCTCCGGGAGCCCCTGGGAAACAACCTCCCGCAGCACGGCCAGGCCTACCGTAGTGCCGAGCGGATTGCCTCCATATGTGGAGCCATGGGAACCGGGGTCCATGATGGAGGAAAGCTCCGTACCCTGGCCGTCAATGGCGCGGTCGGAAATCCAGAAGCCGCCGATGGGGAACCCGCCGCCGAGAGCCTTGGCCCAGGAAACGCCGTCCGGCTCCACGTCCGGAGCCACGGCGCGCCATCCCATGATGTCGCCGCAGCGGCCAAAGCCGCACTGCACTTCATCCATCAACAGCAGAAGATCGTGCTCCCTGCACAACTGCGCCAGTCCGCGCAGAAATTCCGGGGTCACGCAGTTGACCCCTCCTTCTCCCTGGACGGTCTCCAGCATGAAGGCCACCGTTTCCGGCCTGATGGCTTCGCGGGCCGTTTCCAGATCGTTGAAAGGCAAATGGCGGAATCCCGGCAGCATGGGGTCAAAGCCGATTTTGATTTTATCCTGCCCCGTGGCGGACATGCTGCCCAGCGTCCTCCCGTGGAAGGATTTGTTGAACGTGAGCACCTCATAACGGGGCTTGCCGTCCGGCTGGGGCTTGCGGTGCCCGTAACGGCGCGCTACTTTGATTAAACCGTCATTGGATTCCGCACCGCTGTTGGAGAAAAAGATTTTCCCCGGGCGCTCCACGCATTTGGTCACGATGAATTCCGCCAGATCCGCCTGCTGGGGGATCTGGTACAGGTTGGAGCAATGTACCAGGGTGGCGGCCTGCTTCTGCAGGGCCTGCGTCACCGCAGGGTGGCAGTGCCCGAGCACGCAGGTCGCAATGCCGGCACAGAAGTCCAGATAGCACTTCCCCGTGCTGTCCCACAGTCGGGAGCCTTCCCCGCGGACGGCAGCCATGGGATAACGGCCATAGGAATGGAGTACGTACTGGTTGAGCTTTTCTTCTGTGTTCATAAGTTAAGGTAATATGGGCGTAGTTTGCGCTTCTGGCCCCGTCTGTAAATGATTTTTTTGAGAGCCACGTCATGATTCCCGCATTTTATCCCGGAAGACGGTCATATCTTTGTCCGGCGACCATTCATTTTTCTTTTCTTTTATCATTTTAAAGGCAGAATAATCACCGCAACCAGTAATAATTCACTATGGCTCATTTTTTCAACCTCAAAGGCTTTCTGGAAGAATTCAAGGCATTCGCCCTTAAAGGGAACGTTATTGACCTGGCGGTGGCTGTCGTCATCGGCGGCGCATTCAATAAAATCGTCTCCGTCTTCGTCTCCAGCATTATCACCCCCATCATCGGTTACCTTACTTCCGGGGTCAACCTGGCATACCTGGTGCTGAAACTGGGCGATGTGGAATTAAAATACGGTGAATTGCTCCAGGCGACCATTGACTTCCTCATCATCGCCTTCTCCGTCTTTGTAGCCATCAAGCTGATCGGAGCCCTGAGGCGCAAGAGCGAAGAAGCTCCGGCCGCCCCTGCTCCCAAGCCGGATGACGTCGTCCTTCTGGAACAGATCCGGGACATCCTGCAAAAACAGGCGGACGCCAAATAAATTCTTTTGAACGGTTCATGCCGGTTCCATGCGGGACCGGCATGTTTTTTCCTCTTTACTTGTTCCGCCGCAGACGGGAAAGTGATTGCATGACTTCTCCGCTGCGCCTTTTAGCCTTTGCCCTCTTTCTTGCCCCGTCCCTGCTTCCGGCGGCGGAAAACCAGCGCTTCATTCTGGAACGCCCCTATCCGGTGACGGAAATCCCGGAACCTGACCGCAGCCTTCCCGTCACCAACGTGATTCTGATGATTGGGGACGGAATGGGCATTCATCACCTTTCTGCGGCATGGGCGGCCAACAGAGGCCGCCTGTTTATTGAAAACTGTCCTGTTACGGGCATTTCCAAAACATGGTGCGCGGACAAGCTGGTCACGGACTCCGCCGCTGCGGGCACCGCCATGGCGACAGGCACCAAGACGCTTTACCATCGGGTCGCCGTATGCCCCAGGGGCAACAAGCTGGATTCCCTGGTGGACAAGGCTGCGGACATGAGCAAATCCACCGGCGTCATCGCCACCTGCGAGCTGAATGACGCCACCCCGGCATCTTTCTGCGCCAATAATGAAAAAAGATCGGATGCTTACGGCATCATCGGGGATTACCCCCGTTCCCGAGCCGATTTCATCTTTGGAGGCGGCGGCAAATACTTCACGCAGAGGCCGGACGGCAGGGATATTTTCCAGGAAATGCAGGCGCAGGGCTACCGTGTCGCCCGCTCCTGGGAAGAAGCCGGCGCCTTGCCTTCCGGAAAAACGCTGGTTGTCGCCGCTCCGGGTAATCTTCCCCCTCCCTCCAAACGGGGCGACGTTTTCCGCCAGGCCGCAGTGAAAGCCCTGGATACCCTTTCCCGGAATCCCAACGGATTTTTCCTGATGATTGAAGGGTCCAACATTGACAAGGCGGCCCACAGCAACAATCTGGAAGAAATGATGGAAGAGCTCCTTGATTTTGACCGGACTGCGGGAGCCGTGCTTGACTGGGCCTCCAAACACCCCGGCACCCTGGTCGTCATCACGGCGGACCATAATACGGGCGCGTTCGCTCTCACGGGCGGCAGCCGGGAACAGGGGGAAATAACGGGCCGGTTCGGTTCCGGCAGTCATGACGGCGTGGCTGTTCCGGTGTATGCCTTCGGCGCGGGAAGCGGCGACTTCACCGGCATTTATGAAAATACGGATATCTTCAACAAGATTATGAACGCCCTTAAAAAAGGTGCGGACAAACCCGAGCGTTAGGCGCCCGGTCAAGGCTGCGGCCTGTCCATTCGCCGCGCCACCAGCCCGGCCCCGACGGTAGCCGCACCGCCTATCAGGAACACCGCTTGCGGGCCGCCCGTATTCATCCAGATCACGCCGCCCAGCACGCCGTAAGCGATAGAAGCCACATGATTGATGGCCAGCCCTGTGTAAATGCTTGGCGTAATGTCCTCCGGCTTCTCGCAGATGCGGGCCACGTAGGTGCTCCGGGCCATGCCCAGGGCAAACAGCAGGTTGTCCAGGACAAAGCAGGCGGTCACTACCCCCACGGCCCAATGCAGGGGCAGCAGTTCCGGAGCGAAGGCGTATGCCAGGCACAGGAGGGACAGCGCCACGCTGTCGAAAATCGTCACCTTCCGTTCCCCGTAGCGCTTGATGCTCCAGCCGATCAGGGGTTGAGTGACCAGCCCGATGACGCCGGCCATGAGCAGGGTTTTTCCGATATATCCGGGAGACTGGCCCAGCGTGCTGACCATCAGCCAGAAACCGAAGGTCAGATAAAGCTGCTTGCGGATGCCGTGCAGAATTTCCAATCCATAATAAACGGCATATCTGCGCTTGAAGACGAAACATTGCCTCCATCCGCGCCGCTGCGGGAAGACGGGCGTCTTCACCCGGCTCAGGAACAGGGACGCCAACAGGCACACGCCCCCCGTGACGAAAAAGTCCACGGCAAAAGATTGATTGAATTTCCACTTGATCCACACGCACAGCGCGCCCAGCAGCGCGGCGGCCGTTCCCAGAGCCTTCATCTGGCCGAGCCGCAGGCTGCGGTTTTCCGGCCTCGCCGTATGGATGACAATGGTGTCAATCATGCCCATCAGGATATGCTGACCCAGGCTCACCGTCAAAATCCACGCAGACAAAGTCCACAGGCTGGTTCCGGCGCCGCAGAAAGCCAGCGCGTACATGCCGCCGAACATCAGCAGGCACGCCACCCCGGCCATGCGGACCTCATTAAACATGAAAAGCAGGCTGACCACAAAAAGAGACAGGATGCCGGGCAATTCCCGGGGGAATTCAATCAGTCCGCGCATCTCCACGTCAAGATGCTGGGCATCACGCAGGAAATTGCTGAAAATGAGATCATACACACCGCTTCCGAACTGGCCCAGAAAAAGCGCCAGCAGCACAAATACCATCGTCTTCCTGATGCGGGGGGAAGCGGCTTCATTCATAGCGCGGGAATACTCTCACAGGCGCCCGGGCGGAACAACCGCTATTTTCATATGCCGGTTTTCTCTGCATTTGCAAAAATAACCCCGAAACGGAATTTTTCCGGAAAATGCCGCGTATTTACGTACGCTATGATTTCCAAGTGTATTTTTCCTGCCACGGTTGTCAGCCTGTTTTCTGTTTGCTGGGGCGCCCCGTCCGCTCCGGTTCTCGAAACGCCCCATATGATTCCCCGGCCCGCCGCCCTGCGCGCCCAAACCGGAGAAAGCGGCTTTTCCCTGAAAAACGGCGTCAGGCTCCCGGAAGAAAATCCGCTTTCCAGGCAGGCGGAACGGATTTTCCGCGATAATGGAATCAATACAGTGCTGGTTAAAAACAAAGCGGACATCATCTTTACGGAAGACGCGTCCCTGGGCAGGGAAGGCTACCGCCTTGCCGTAACGCCGGATTCCATCTCCATTGCCTCCAGTTCCGTGAATGGCGCTTTGTATGCCCTTCAATCCCTTGTGCAAAGCGTCGCTGCCGACAGGAATGGAGATCCGGCCCTGCCCAGGCTGGACGTGGAGGACCGGCCCCGCTTCTCATGGCGCGGCCTGATGATGGACAGCTGCCGCCACATGATGCCCGTGCGGGACATCAAAAAGATTCTGGATTTGATGGAAAGGTACAAATTCAACACCCTCCACTGGCACCTGACGGACGACCAGGGATGGAGGCTCCCGGTCTCCAAATACCCCAGGCTGACCACCGTGGGAGGCGCCCGGGCGCAGTCCCCCGTCATCGGCAACCGCAACAAGGCGGACGGCGCGCCCTACTCCGGCCATTACACTCCGGAAGAAATCCGGGAAGTGGTGCGGTACGCCAAAGACCGCGGCATTACCGTCATTCCGGAGGTGGAAATGCCGGGCCACGCCTCCGCCGCCATTGCCGCGTATCCGGAACTGGGCAACACGGACATTCCGGGCTATGCGCCCAAGGTGCAGGAGACCTGGGGCGTGCATCCCTACACCTTCGCTCCCACGGAAAAAACCTTCCGTTTTCTGGAAGACGTCATTGACGAAGTGTGCGCCCTGTTCCCGGACAGCCCCTATATCCACATCGGCGGGGATGAAGCCCCCAAGGACCAGTGGAAGCAGTCCCCCACGGCGCAGCAGGTCATGAGGGACAACGGCCTGGCCAACGAGCATGAACTCCAGAGCTACTTTATCCGCCGCGTGGAAAAAATGATCAACAGCCGCGGAAAAAGGCTCATCGGCTGGGATGAAATCCAGGAAGGAGGCCTCTCCCCCACCGCCACCATGATGGTCTGGCGCAGCTGGATGCCGAACAGCGCGCGGCACGCTCTGGAACAGGGCAACGACGTGGTGATGACGCCCAACAGCCACTTGTACTTTGACTATGACCAGGGGCCCGGCAAACCCTCAGCGCCGGAGTATGAAACCATCAATAACGACAACCTGACCTGGCAGCGCGTTTACGGGCTGGACCCCGTCCCGCAGGGAACGCCCCGGGAACGGGAAAAACAGGTGCTGGGCTGCCAGGCGAACATCTGGGCGGAATACATCCCTAACCTGCCGAAATGGGAATACCACGTCTTCCCCCGCGCCCTGGCGCTTGCGGAAGTAGCCTGGACCCCCAAGGATCAGAAAAACGAGAAGGATTTCCGTAAGCGCCTCGACCGCCAGCTTCCTTTTCTGGACGCCCATAACGTCAACTACAAAAGGCCGGATAACGGAGCCCCCGCACGGCCGGATGCCGTCATTACCCGGGAATGCCGTTAAGCGCGGCGGACGGTCTCCTGCGGCGTCTCCATTCCGAAGGCCGCATTATGGGCTAGCCAACCTTCATGAAAACCATTACATTGACGGCATTATGAATTTGGAACTGCTTCGTCAGGTTTGCGTGACTCCGGGCGCTCCGGGGTTTGAAGACAAAATCCGCGATTTCATCATTCAGGAAGTGGCCCCGCTGGTGGACGCCGTGCGCGTAGACAACATGGGCAGCGTGATTGCCATCGTGGAAGGCAAGAACACGGAAAAGACCATGATGGCCGCCGCCCACATGGATGAAATCGGGTTTATGGTCCGCCACATTGACGACAAGGGGTTTATCAAATTCCTGCCTCTGGGCGGCTTTGACGCCAAGACGCTGACGGCCCAGCGCGTCATCGTCCACGGCAAAAAAGACCTCATCGGCGTCATGGGCGTGAAACCCATCCACGTCATGTCCCCGGCGGAACGCACCAAGCTGCCGGAAGTGACCGACTTCTTCATTGATCTGGGCATGAGCAAGGAGGAAGTGGAAAAATACGTTTCCGTGGGCGACTCCGTTACCCGCGAACGGGATTTGGTGGAAATGGGGGATTGCGTGAACGTCAAATCCCTGGACAACCGCGCCGGGTGCTACGTGCTGATTGAAGCCCTCCGCGCCATCAAAGCTTCCAAGAAAAAGCCTTCCTGCAACTTCGTGGCCGCCTTTACCGTTCAGGAAGAAGTGGGCCTGAGGGGCGCGCAGGCCGGCACGCTGGACATCCAGCCGGATTTCTCCATTGCCCTGGACGTCACCATCGCCTGTGACATTCCCGGAACCCCGGCGCATGACCAGGTTTCCCACCTGGGCGCAGGCGCCGCCATCAAGCTGTATGACGGTTCCGTCATTGCAGACCGCCGCATGGTCAAGTTCATGAAGGCCATGGCAGACGCCCACAAAATTAAATGGCAGACGGAAATGCTGCCGGCGGGAGGCACGGATGCCGGCGCCATGCAGAAATTCGTTCCGGGCGGCTCCATTGCCGGGGCTATTTCCGTACCCACCCGCAATGTGCACCAGGTTATTGAAATGGCTCACAAGGACGACCTGGACGCTTCCGTAGCGCTCCTGACTGCCTGTGCCATGAACGTGGACAAATGGGACTGGTCCTGGAACTCCGTCAACGAATGCCCGGCGGAAAAACCTGCCAAAGCTACCAAAGCCGCCGCCAAGAAGAAAAAGGCCAAATAACAAATCTGGCCATTAATCCATCATCACCCGGCAGGCCGCCCCGGAAACGGAGGCGGCCTGCCTGTTTTCAACCGCCTTCAGGTGTTCCGGGCACGGCCCTCCATTCAGCCAGTCATACCGCAGGCGCCTGAGTCATACCTCCGGTGGCCTTTTCAGCCGGCCCTGCCATAAAAAAATCCTCCGGCATCTTGCAATGCCGGAGGAGAAACAATCCTGAAAAAGAAAGTTACTTGGCCGCGGGGGCAGACGCTTCCTTCTGAGCGGGAGCGGGGGCCGGAACTGCTTCCACTTCCACCTCTTCCTCCACTTCCACATCTTCTTCCGGACCGGCAGCGCCGGTCTGCTTCATGGCGTCCTTCAGAGCCTGGCTTCCGTAAAAGTCGGCCTGCTGCAAACGCTGCATGTCGGTCATCATGCCCATGAAAATGGGCAGAAGCTCGGCCTGGCGCGCCTGCATGGCGGCATCCATTTCAGCCTGGACCTTCTGGGCGCTCTTGGAAAGGGCTTCTCCCTTTTCATTAATCTTCGCCATCTTTTCCGCAGCCGCGTCTGCAGTAGCCTTGTCCTTCACCGTGCTGAGCGTGGCGGACATTTCCTTCATCAACGCCAGCATCTGATCGGCGGCTTCCTTCGCTTCCTTGGAAACTTCAGCAGCCGGCGCAGCGGGCGCGGCAGGGGTTTCAGCGGCCGGCGCGGGCGCCGGAGCCGGGGCATCCTGGGCGGAAGCCATACCTGCAAATGCCAGGGCACATGCCGAACTAATTGTTACAATGCTCTTCATAACGTTTCTGTTGTACAGGCTCGCCATGCATGCGTCAATGAATCATTGTGTAACGGCTTCCCGTGATGCCGCAGAAAGATTTGCATTTTTTCCTCCCGCGAAGGATTTTTTCAGTTGCATCTTTTTAGAATTATTATAAATTCACCTCCGATGACTAAAACCATAGAAAACCTGAAAGCTGCCATTACGGGCGAAAGCACCGCCTCCGCCACTTACGCGGCCTATGCCGCCAAAGCCGCCCAGGAAGGGCAGCCCCTTATTCAGAAATTGTTTGAAGCCGCCTCCAAGGCGGAATCCGTCCACGCCGCCAACCACAACAAGGTTCTGGAAAAGCTGGGGGCAACCATGGAACCCATCGATATCCAGATCCATGTAGGGACCACCGCGGAAAACCTGAAAGCCGCCATTGCCGGGGAAACCCATGAATTCGAGAGCATGTATCCGGAATTCATCGCTGTGGCGGAAGAGGAAGGGCAGAAAGCCGCCGTCCGCTCCTTCACGTGGGCCACGGAAGCGGAAAAAGAACATGCCGATTTTTATTCCGTCGCCCTGAAAGCCCTGGAAAGCGGAGACACCAGTTCCCTGCCCAGGCAATACTGGATATGCCTGGTTTGCGGAGATACCTTCAGATCTCTGGAAGGCGTGGACGCATGCCCCCTCTGCGGCGCCAAGGCTGAAAAATTCCTTGTCATCGGATAAACTCCGTTTGAATGCCGGGGACCATCCACGGCACCTGAAAACCGCCCGGAATATCCCGGGCGGTTTTCTGTTTTTCCAGAGCAGTCCATGAAAGAAAACTTCTCTTTTCTACGGAGGCGGGGCACTCCGGGAAAAGCTTCTCCCATATTCTGCTTGCGATTCATTTTGAAACCCTTATAATATCTCCCCGCTTTAAGCAGGAAGAATTTTATCCCTTCTTTGCGATGATCCCTCCCCATGCATCCGCCGGTTCCGCAGAACGGTATCCGTCCACATACGGCCTGTTGACCGTTATCTGCCAGGCTCTGCGCTCCGCGTTCATTCCCCGCCGCATGCGATGTCTTTGGGCGGCCGGACTTGCGGCGGCTCTGGCGGCTAATCCCTATGTGCTCAACGACGGCCAGAGCCTGTTGATGAGCTGCCTGGGCATCGCCTGCTCCGCATCCCTGCTCTGCGGCACCATTCTTTTCTGCCTGAAATACCGCTTCACCGCCTATGTCCTTCTTCCGGTCATTATCCTGTTTAATGCGGGCCTGTACATGATGCAGATGCGGTACGGATTGACCCTGAACCTTTCCGTGCTTTCCAGCATGGCGGAGACCAATTTCCGGGAAGCCTGTGCTTTCTGTACCCCCGCATCCATTGCAGGGACACTGCTTCTGACCGGGTTTATCTACCTGGCCATCTACTGGAGCCGCCGTTCCCTGCGCCAAAAAGCCACATGGGGCGCACTGACATGCATTTGGAGCCTGTACGGGGCCCTTCTGCTGCTGAGCATTCCGGCAGCCTCCTACAGCTCGGAACCCCTTTATCTTTATTATACGTCCGACAAAGCAAAAGGCTGGCCTCTCGTGGATTTCACAATGACGTACAAACTGGTGGACGAATACATCACCCAGGATGCGGGGCGTTTCAACACATTGCGGAATCTGCCGTCCAGCGCGGAACCCCTTTCCCGCTGCGAAGCCCCAGATGACTTGGCCGTGGTTTTCCACATGGGGGAAAGCGTCCGGGCGGACCATCTTCCCCTGAACGGGTACCACCGGAATACGATGCCCCGGCTTTCCAGAGAGTCCAACGTCGTCTCCTTCCCCCACGCCACCTCCTTCGGCATTGTGACCAGAATTTCAGCCATCGGCATGTTTACGGACGCGGAACTGCGCCGCCGCGCCCCCGGTCACTCATCCTTCATTGACCTGTTCAACAAACACGGGTTCCATACTGTCCGCATCATGGATTTGAGCGGAGATTCCATTCATGACTATTCCCTGGGCATCCTGACACGGAGCTGCCGCGGACGGGAACAGACGCCGCCCCAGCACCAGACGCCCGGAATGATGCAGGAACGCACCTCCCTGGTCATGGAGAAATCCCTGAAACGCCACGGCCTCGACAGGCAGCTCTACATCATTTACAATAACGGAAGCCATATGGCGTTCAGCTACCCCCCGCAGGCGGAACGTTTTACCCCGGCATCCTGCAATATGGACGACCCCAAGGCCCATCTGGAAGAAACCGTCAATGCTTATGATAATTCCATCGTGGACCTGGATGCCTCCATTCACCGCATGATTGCACTGTTGAAGAACAGGCCCGCCATTTATTTTTACTGTTCCGACCACGGCGTAGCGCTGGGCGAGGAAGGAAAAATGTTCCAGGGCCATATTCTGCCGCCCGTTTACCGGCCTGCCATGTTCATCTGGTATTCGGACGCTTTCGCCTCACGCTATCCGGACATGGTGCGCGCCCTGAAAGCCAACCGGCTGAAAGCCGTCTCCCACGACCACATCTTCCATACCCTTCTTTCCCTGGCTTCCATCCGGTCGGAAATCGTCAGAAACGAGCTGAACCTGGCTTCTCCGGACGCGCGGGAAACTCCGGTCCCCCTCCAGCCGGAAACGCTGGCGGAATGGCTGCCCGTTCCCGCACCGCCGCAACCGCATCCGTAAAAAAGAGGCCGCCACGCGAGAAACAACAGGAGGCGGAGGCTTCCACCGTACCCGGACTTGCAATGAAGGGCCGAGGCACTCCCGCACACGGCGCGCCTCCGCTTCCCAGCCGGCAGCGGACCGAATGGAAGAAGCCTCGTCCCAAACCGCCCCGCATACCACTCAAAAGATTCTCCGTTGACGGCTTTCCCGCTCTCCCCCGGACCAGAAAAGGAACGCCGGGGCATCTATGGCGCCATGACGGAAAAGAAAGCTGTGTTATCAATCATTTTTCTGCCTTCATATACTATATATAGTATATAAATAATTATTTAACACATTATTTATACATTTTTCTTGCGGGATGTCTCTTTCTGTGGTTCATTGCGTTCCAGCGCAGGTAACGGAAGACGGTGAAAATCCGTCGCGGACGCGCCGCTGTAACCGGTAGACGATGGACCGGACACTGGCTGCCCAGGCAGCCGGGAAGTCCCCATCACATGTCGCACCGGAAGCCAGAAGACGACCTGATGCTGCCGTATCCCCATCCCGCGGACAGGATGAACATACGCACAGGTCTCCAGCATGCCCCCTTTCCGGGGATGCGCGCATGCAGCCGGCCCCTGCCTATGGTTTTTCCAGGCTTTTGCCCAGGCTCGCGGATGAGCGGTCACCACTCTTTCCAAGCGAGACATCCACCATGGCAACAAGCATCATCAAACGTTCCGGGAAAAAGGAACAATACCAGGGCTATAAGATTGAAGAGGCCATTAGAAAAGCCTTCCACAGCTCCGGGACCGCCTACAACCGTTCCATCTATGAAGAGGTGGAAGCCAAGCTGAGCCATCAGGACAGCGCGCATGTAGAAGAGATTCAGGACATGATTGAACGCGCCCTGTTCCGCTCCGGATATTTTGACACGGCCAAGGCCTTCATTACCTACCGTTTCCTGCACAAGATGCAGCGCGAACAGCTTGGCGGCCTTTATTCCGGCAATACCTACGTGGACTGCAAGCAGACGGTAGAGGAATATATCGGCCAAAGCGACTGGCGCATTGCCGCCAACTCCAATACCACGTATTCCAATGCGGGGCTCATCAACAACACGGCGGGCAAAGTGATCGCCAACTATTGGCTGGACCAGGTTTACTCCGCACGGGAAGGAGCCGCGCACCGGGAAGGGGATTACCACATCCATGACCTGGATTGCCTGACCGGATACTGCGCCGGATGGAGCCTCCGCAACCTGCTCAATGAAGGATTCAACGGCGTGCGCAGCCGCGTGAACAGCAGGCCGCCCCGCCACTTCCGGGAAGCCCTGGGCCAGATGGCGAACTTTCTGGGCATCCTGCAAAGCGAATGGGCCGGCGCCCAGGCCTTCAGCTCCTTTGACACCTTCCTGGCGCCCTACGTTTTCAAGGACCAGACAGACTTTCCCCGCATCAAGAAAGACATCCGCAGTTTCGTCTATAACCTGAACGTGCCCTCACGCTGGGGACAGTCTCCCTTTACCAACGTCACGATTGACTGGACTGTGCCGCGCGACCTGCGGGACCAGGCCCCCTTCAGCGGAGGGGAACACCTCTTTAAAGGAATAGAAGACGCGAACCTGCTCGCCCTGGCGAGAGAACGCGGCGCCAACAAGCTGACGGAGCTGACCTACAAGCATTTCCAAAAGGAAATGAACCTGATCAACAAGGCCTTTTACGAAGTTCTCACGGAAGGGGACAGCACCGGACAGCCCTTTACCTTCCCCATCCCCACCGTCAACATCACGGAAGACTTTGACTGGGAAGGGGAAAATGTGCCTCTCCTGTTTGAAAACGCCGCCAAAATCGGTTCCTCCTACTTCCAGAACTTCATCGGCAGCCAGTACACCGTCAATGAACACGGGGAACGCGTGCCTGACGAACGGGCCTACAAGCCGGATGCCGTGCGTTCCATGTGCTGCCGCCTCCAGCTGGACCTGCGGGAACTGCTTAAACGCGGCGGCGGCCTTTTCGGCTCCGCGGAAATGACCGGCTCCATCGGCGTGGTGACCATCAACCTGGCCCGGCTGGGCTACCTGTTCAAACAAAACCGGGAGGCCCTGTTCGCCAGGCTGGGAGAACTGCTGGACCTGGCCAAATCCTGCCTGGAAAAGAAAAGGGCCTTCGTTCAGGAAATGTATGACCGCGGCCTGTATCCCTACACCAAACGCTACCTGCCCACCTTCCGCAACCATTTCTCCACCATTGGCGTCAACGGCATGAACGAGCTGCTGCGCAATTTCTCCAACGACACGATGGACATCACCTCTGAAGAAGGCAGGGTCTTTGCTGAAGAGATTCTGGAATTCATCCGCTTGCGCATGCAGGAATACCAGGAAGAAACCGGCAACCTGTACAACCTGGAAGCCACGCCCGCAGAAGGCACCACGCACCGCTTCGCCCGCGAAGACCAGAAACGCTATCCCGACATCATCCAGGCCGGCCCCGTGGGGCAGCGTTATTACACGAACAGTTCCCAGCTTCCCGTGGACCACACGAGCGACCTGTTCCGGGCGCTCCAGCTTCAGGATGAACTTCAATGCTGCTACACGGGAGGAACCGTCTTCCACATGTACATGAACGAAGCCATCAGCTCCCCGGAAGCCTGCCGGGACATTGTCCGCAAAGTGCTGACCCGTTTCCGCATGCCGTACCTCACCGTCACCCCCCTCTTCTCCGTTTGCGAGAAGCACGGCTACCTGCGCGGGGAGCACGAATACTGCCCCTTCTGCGATGAGGAGCTGCTTCATATCCACAGGCATGAATAAAAATCCTCTTTCCCAATAGACGCCCGACTTTCAAAACCCAACCATCAATACGACAATGACCAAACAGGAAATATTAAGCAAGTACGCACAGGACCGGACCCGCTGCACCGTTTACACGCGCGTCATGGGCTATCACCGCCCTGTGGAAACTTTCAATGCCGGCAAACAGGGCGAGTTCCATGACCGCGTCCACTTCGTGGAACCGGGCCGCCCCTGCTCCTGCTCCGCCCAAACGGAACAGCCGCGATAATTCTCCCAACAACATATGCGAAGTCGATGGGAACGGGTCGGGGCATAGCAGACATCACGCCGCTCACCTTGCTGGATTTTCCAAATAAGGTGGCTTGCATCTTCTGGCTGAGAGGCTGTAATTTGTTTTGTCAGTACTGTTACAACGTCTCTCTGGTCAGGGGAACGGATTCTCCCGCCGGAGACCGGACGGACTACCTTGATTTTCTCAGAGATCGGGTGGGATTTCTGGACGGAGTAGTCCTGTCCGGCGGCGAGTGTACGCTGTGTCCCGACCTCATCCCTATCTGCCGCAATATACGGCAGCTTGGCTTCGCAGTCAAAATAGACACTAACGGCACCCGGCCCGGCGTGGTGAAAACGCTGGTGGAAGAAGGGCTTTGCGACTATATTGCACTGGATTACAAAGCGCCGGAAAAACTGTTCGGCTCCATTACCGGGCGTCCGGACTTATTTCCCTTCTTCACTCAAACGCTGGATTATCTGATCAACAGAAATTTCCCGTTTGAGGTGCGGACGACAATCCACTCCGGCCTTCTCGGGGAAAAGGAAATCAACCAGATCAGCGGGGATCTGACGTCGCGCGGCTATAAAGGAACCTACTACCTCCAGAACTTTTTTAATACAGAGGAAACGCTCGGCCAAATCGGTGCTCCTGAACGGATGATTGACTTATCCCTGCTAAATACGCACATCCCCATAGGGTTGCGCAACTTCCCCATCACGGAGAAAACGCCCGGCTCCAACTCTGGAAAACAATAGCCGTCCCCTCTGACATAATTTTTTCAAATAAAAGTTTCTATTTGTAAAATCGGGAGTACCCTTCCGCCCGCCAACCATATCACCAACTATTATTCATGAGTGAAACCCAAAACAAGCTGCTCAAGGCAGCTATCAGCCTGGCCGCCGCAGGAGTCGTCTTCTTCCTGCCTTTCGCTTCATGGGGAATCCAATTAAGCCCTATTGAAATCCGCGTTATCGCCATGTTCGTCATGGCGGCGCTTTTCTGGATTCTGGAACCCATCCCTATCTGGACCACCTCCGTGATGGTCATTACCCTGTCCCTGCTGTGCGTCTCCAACGGCTCTCTCTCATTCCTGATGCCGGAGCGTTATGACAAGGCGGCGGTATCCTCCATTCTGGATGACGCCATAGGCAAAGGGATCAATCCGGAGATAGTCGGTAAACTGAAGGAAAATGTTGAAACCCGGCTAAATAAGAAAACCAAGCTGGACGCGGAAGAAGTGAGGATGACCCTGGGGTTCCAGCTCATGGACGCTTATGAAAAAATAGATCTGAACGCGCAGGAACTGTCCCGTGAAGGAAAAACGGAAGAAGCCGTCAGGCAGGAATCCATAGCCGCCCAGCTCAAGACCGCGGCCGGACGCCTGTACAGCAAGGAAATAACCTCGCGCATCCAGGGGCTGCAATTTGTCAACACCATGCAGCAAAAATCCACAATGGCCACCTTTGCGGATCCCATCATCATGCTTTTCCTGGGCGGCTTTTTCCTGGCTGCGGCCGCGACCAAATACAGGCTGGACATGAACCTGGCCAAAGTACTTTTGAAACCCTTCGGAACCAATCCCAAATTTGTGCTTCTGGGGCTGATGTCCGTAACGGCCCTTTTCTCCATGTTTATGAGCAACACGGCTACGGCCGCCATGATGCTCGCCATCCTGACGCCGGTGCTGTCCCTGTTTACTCCGGAAGACAAAGGCCGCGCCGCCTTTGCCCTGGCCATCCCCATCGCCGCCAACCTCGGCGGCATCGGAACGCCTATCGGCACGCCCCCCAACGCAATCGCGCTGAAGGCGCTGCAGGGTATGGGGCTGGACGTTTCCTTCGGCAAATGGCTCATGTTCGGCATTCCTTTCGTCATCGTCATGATTCTGATTGCGTGGCTTCTCCTGCTGTGGCTGTTCCCCATCTCCCAAAAGAAACTGGAACTGCAGGTGGGTGGTAAATTCCTGAGAACCCCCAAGGCCATTATCGTTTACGTTACCTTTGCCGTTACCGTCCTGCTGTGGGTAACGGGCAAGGGAGTGCACGGGCTGGACTCCAATACCATCGCCATGATTCCCATCGCCGTCTTTGCCATTACGGAAACCATCACCAGGGAAGACTTGAAGAAAATGGGCTGGGACGTGCTCTGGCTGGTAGCCGGCGGCTTTGCCCTGGGGCTGGCCCTGCAAGACACCGGACTGGCAAAAAATCTGATCGGCTCCATTCCCTTTGCCGAATGGTCCCCCTTCCCGCTCATGGTGGGCACGGGAATCATCTGCCTGTTCATGGCCACCTTCATGAGCCATACGGCTACGGCCTCCCTGCTCATTCCGATTATCGCGGTCGTCGGCGTCAACATGGGCGACAATCTGGCCCCTATGGGCGGCGTTACCGCCCTGCTGGTATCCGTGGCGTTCGCCTCCTCCCTGGGCATGAGCCTTCCCATCAGCACTCCCCCCAACGCCCTGGCCTATGCCACCGGCCTGGTCAGTTCCAAGGGGATGGCCGTTTCCGGCGTCATTCTGGGCATCCTGGGCATGATTTTGACCTATGTCATGATGATGATTCTTGCCCAATGCCATGCTTTTTAAATAAGATAATGTTCCACGCCGGGGCCACATGCCCCGGCATGGTCAACATCAACGGGAAAAGCGCCATATGATCATTGAACAGGAGGAATTCCAGAAAAAATTAAAACGCATCAATCTGGCGTATTTTTCCGATCCGGACCGCATTATTGCCATCAGCAAGGGAAACAGCGTCGTCCGCCAGGGGGAACAGAACAAAAGGCTTTACCTGATTTTATCCGGCAGCGTGGTCTCCTACCGCCACGTCGTTAAAGAAGACCCGGAAACAGCTTCCACGTCCCATAAAATCTATAAGGCGTTCCGGGCAGGCCCCGGAGACTATTTGGGAGTGCAAAGTTTCTTCTCTGGATGGTTCCGCAGCTCCTCCGATCTCATTGCGGAAACTGATTTGGAACTGGCCTATATCGACACCGCTACCCCCGCCGTGGACGAGGAACGCTACGGAACGCTTCTGGAACAGTTTGTTCCCGCCATTGTCCATGAACTGGCGGCGCGCAATACCCGTGTCTTTGACCGCACTGCGGAAAAGGAAGAAGCGCTGCGGATGCTCCACCGTTCTGAAATGGCCGCCACCCTGGGGCAGTTATCCGCCGGAATAGCCCATGAGCTCAACAATTCCCTGGGAGTTCTGTCCCGTAAAACGGACTTTGTTCTGGAATCTCTGGACAACATGTTCCGCCAGGAAAACGCCTTCCGGTACACCCTGTACAATAAAGGGTTGGAAGGGTCTTCCTCCGCGTCCACTTCCGAACAGCGCAGGCTGGCGCGCCAGTTTGAAAAAAATTACGGGCTTTCCCAGGACGTGGCCAAGGCCCTAGCCCTGATTCCGGACATACAGAATCAGCCGGAACTGCTGGACAAGCCATTCCTCAGCCAGCTGGAACAAAACCTCCCTTATTGGGAATTGGGACACGACTTGCATGACATGAAACTGGCTGTCCGGCACGCTACAGCCATTGTCCGCTCCGTTCGCCTGCTGGGGGGAGGCAACACCAGACGGGAAGAAGGGGTGAACGTGACGGATTCCCTTACGGAAGCTGTTGCGCTGGTCAAGTCCAGTCTGCGCGGCGTTGATTTTGAAATGGTCCTGCCTCCCAGGGACGCCGTGCCCGGCATTTTCGCGGATATGACGGAGCTCGTTCAAATTTGGATCAACCTGCTTCAGAACGCCTGCGACGCGCTGAAAATAGAAAATACCCCCAACCCTTCCATCCATGTAGAATGCCGGGTGGAAAAAATCAGCAGCAAGGACCAGACATCCCATACCACCCGCGAAATTCTGGTCTCCGTCACGGACAACGGCCCCGGCGTTCCAAAGGACTTGCATGAAAAAATTTTCCGTCCCAACTTCACTACCAAAAAGAAAGGGCTTTCCTTCGGCCTGGGGCTGGGGCTCACCATCGTCCGGCGCATTGTGGACAGCTACGGCGGCCGCATCCGCCTGGAGAGCGTTCCGGGCCATACCGTTTTTACGATAATCATACCAACCATCAACAATCATGGAAAAAATTAACATCATTTGCGTGGACGACCAGCCGGAAGTCCTGGACAGCGTTTTGCGCGACCTTCGTCCGCTGAATTCCTGCTTCCGCCTGGAAGGGGTGGAATCCGCATCCGAATGCCGCGAACTGTTGGAAGAATTCGACCAGGACGGAGAACTGACGGGACTGATTATCTCCGACCACGTCATGCCGGGAGGTTCAGGAGTAGAATTGCTTGGAGGCATCGCCAAAGACGACCGTTTTGCCGGGACGCGCAAAATCCTGCTGACCGGCCAGGCCACCCACGCGGACACCATCCAGGCCGTCAATGACGCGCACATTGACAACTATCTGGAAAAGCCCTGGGATCCCGCCGTTCTCCTTACGACCGCCCGCAAACTGCTGACCAGGTTTATCATGGACAAGGGCATCGACCATACTCCCTATATGTCCTGCCTGGACCAGGCCACTCTGCTGGATTACCTGCGGAGAAATTGAAGGGCCGGAAGAAATACGCCGCCCCTCCGCTTTTTCAAAGCACGCATCCCCATCCGCGCAGGGCATTCCCCTGCCCTGCGCCAAGGAAGGGAACAAAACCGCTAACCGCCTTCATGTTTGATATTCTGCTCCAACATAACACCCTGGTTCTCTTTGGAATCATCTTTTTTGGCATCGCTCTCGGCAGCATTAAAATATACGGACTGAACCTGGGTCTTTCCGGCGTTCTTTTCGTGGCGCTGGCCGCCGGCCACTACCGCCTGGCCATTCCCGACGGCGTAGGGCAGCTGGGCCTGGCTCTCTTTGTATACTGCGTGGGCCTCAGCGCGGGCAACCGCTTCTTCTCCGCCATTGCCAAGCAGGGCAGCAAGCTGGCCATCATGTCTGCGGTGATTGTGGGAGTGTCAGCTTTATTCACCTGCCTCTTCGGCATCTGGTTCAACATTCCCGCGGGAATATCTTCCGGCATCTTTGCCGGCGCATGCACCAGCACCCCGGCGCTGGCGGCCGCCACGGAAAGCCTGCCGGGAGCCTCCGGCAGCGGCGTCAGCATCGGTTACGGCATCGCCTATCCGTTCGGAGTGGTGGGCGTGGTCCTTTTCGTCCAGCTTCTGCCGCGCCTGCTGCATTTTGACCTCAACAAGGAGGCCAAAGCCATGCATTCCAGACAGGAGGTCAGCATCATTTCCCGCCTTGTCCGCGTCACACAGCCCAACCTGATAGGCCAGAACATTGCGGACTGCAAGCTGCTGGACGGCCTGCACTGCATGGTCACCCGCGTGGTTCGCAACGACAGGCTGATGCCCCTGACGCCGGAAGACACGTTCCGGGAAGGAACGGAAGTCCTCATTGTGGGCAACAGCGACACCATGCGCCACGACATCGCCTTCCTGGGGGAGGTATGCGACAATCCCTACCCCATGGACTCCCAGAAGGAGCGCCGCAAACTGATTCTGACAAACAAGAACTATGCCGGGCACAAGCTCCGCGACCTGAAAACCCTGCGTACGGACGGCGTCATTATCTCCCGCATTTCCCGCCTGGGCTTCACCTTCGTCCCTACGGGGGAAACCACGCTGGAACGCAACGACGTGCTGACTGTAGTCGGTTCCCCGGAAAACCTTACCAAATACGGGGACAAAATCGGCCACCGCAGCCAGGACATGAACCAGACGGACCTGCTCTCCCTGGGCTTCGGCCTCTCCCTGGGCATCATTCTGGGCCTGGTCAACTTCAGCCTCGGCAACGGCGCGGGCATTTCCCTGGGCATTGCGGGAGGCCCCCTCATCGTCGCTCTGCTGCTCGGCCACTTCGGACGTCTGGGCCCCATCGTCGGCTACATCCCACGCCCCACCCGCCTTCTTTTGCAGGATCTGGGGCTGGTTTTCTTCCTGGCTGACGCCGGCATCAAGGGCGGAGCGGACCTGGTGGATACGGTAGCCACCCACGGCGCCGCCGTCTTCATCATGGGCGTCATCGTCACCTGCTCCGGCATGTTCGCCGGCTACTTCGTGGGCATGAAAGTCTTCAAGATGAACATTCTGGAATGCCTGGGCGGCATCTGCGGCGGCATGACCTCCACCCCGGCCCTGGGAGCCATCGCCAGCAAGACGGACTCCCAGGCCCCCGTGGTCAGCTACGCCACCGCCTACCCCGTGGCCCTTATCCTGATGACTATCGTCGCCAAGGTCATCATCCAGACCATCGGCGGCGTGGTGGGAATTTGACAATGGCAGAGATCATCTGACCTGAAAACTATTATCTCTGTTTTACCGCTTCAGCACGGGGTTCCATTCTTTTTCCGAATGGAACCCCGTTTTCATCATCTTGCGGGAGGGATAGACACAAAAATCATCCCGGATTCGGCTCCGAAAATCCAATGTCTCTCAGAGCCAATGACCCCAATTTTCCATTTGAAAAAATCCTTTTGCCGTCAATATCATTTTGATATAAAAGCGAAATATGAAATGTATTTTTCATATTCAAAAAAATCATATTTTATTGACATTTTTTCAATTTATGTTGCCATGCATTTAAGTCTGTCTTTCATACCTTATGAAAAACATCCTCTGGCTTTTCCTTTTCAGCATGCTCATGTCTATAGAGAGTTTTGGCGCTCTGGCTTCATCTGAAGCAGACATACAAACACTGCTTTCTTCAGGGCGGTCCTCCTTCATTGCCGGTAAAATCCGGGAAGTCCTGCGCAGCCGGCTTGATTCCGGCCCGCTTACCTCCGACAAAATACGAAAACTGATTCAATCCCCTCAAGTGGCGGCATTGTGCTGCCTGCACCAGTTTTTCAATACTGCCGAAGGAGGGAAACCTTTCACTCAGGAGGAACTCAAGGATCAGGTCTTCAGGAAATGGCTTTCCAGCCACCCGGAAGTATTCAACATGCTCGCCCAATCTGGTCCAGCCGGCAAAAGTACTCTTTCCGTTTTTTACCAAATCTGGAATACCAGCGATCAGAATTTCAATCCCGTTGAACTCAGCATGGCATTGGGAGCCGGCCTTGTCGCAGACATCTTTTCTCCTGAAGAATGCATCGCCAAATTTAACTTCTACCGGGATTCTCATCACCACGCCAAATGCTATCCACAGGCAGAAACCTTGCAACCCTGGGAATGGGCCATCGTATTCCGGGGAAAAGAAGGTCTTGAAGATCTGGCATGGGCACAGCAATTTATCGCAGGGAAAAAAATCAGGCCGGAGAAAGCCGGAAGCAGATTTCCCGGATTCATTCCCTACCGTAAAAAGAATGACAAAGGCGTCAGCGTCCATGCCGGAAGCGCTTTTTATGACCACAAACCCATCACGCTGAAACTTTACACGGAATACGGAGGAGTATGCGGCGCCGTCTCCAAAGGCGCAGCTGGATTCCTGCGTTCCAAAGGAGTTCCCGCTTACCCGATTGGACAGCCGGGACACTGCGCCTTCGTATGGAAACACCCCAATGGCCACTGGCAAATCGGCAACAATCTCGGCGGCTGGAATTGGGCCAGCGGCGGCGCTCAGATTCCCTGGAAAGGCCCTGTTCAACTGGTGACAGCTTACGATTCATTCATTCATCATCCTCATGCGGAAGAATCGGCTTTAACGTATTATCTGTCCTTCTGCACACAAAAACAGGAACATGTGGAGTTGCTCTTGCGGGAAGCGCGTCAATTCAATCCCTTCAATTATCCTGCGTGGCAGCGTTATCTGGATATCAAGGCCAAAAACGCCAGCGACCGGAGAAAACTCGCCTTGCTCAGGGAACTGGCTCAAGCGATGCCCAATGAGCACAATCTCATTTGGCACGCGGCGAAAAGCGTGCTGAATATCCGGGAAAACAGGGTGAATCCCTATGAACTCTATGCCTGCGCGCTCGGCCCCGACTGCACGCCCCATGCGGAAGAACTTTTTACCCGCCTGGTCTGGAACAGATTAATGGGGGATTGTCCTGAAATCAAAGGCGTCGCCGAATACAAGCCGGGCTTTACCGGAAAACATCTGTCCTTATGGACCCAAAAGGGAAAACACGCCGTATGGACACCTAAAATGAAAAAATATTCGGTCAAAGTGATGCAAAGAGTCATTGAAGCGCTGACGGAAAGGGATAAGACGCAAAAATACTATGTGGAAACCTATCAAACCCTGTTAAGCATCTGGGGGGATAGGAAGTTAAACAGAGAGGGAAAAGAGTTTATTGAAAAAATTTCCACCTCAACGGAAAAGAACGCGGAAATGAAACCCGGCTCCACGAAAATAAATTGATATGAAGAAGAAACCATCCATACGAATATGGCCATATATCGCGGCAATGCTCCTTTGCTCTTTCAGCTTCCTGCCCGTTTCGGCGGATTGCAAAGTTGAGGTAGACAAGTATATTCCCTATACTACCGCCAGCGGTTCCAAACCGGCTACGTTGAGCGCGGCAGAAAAAGGATTAGGCAAAATTTCCAAAAAAGTATTGAGCGAAATTGCCCTCCAGGCCATCAAAAAAGCGAGCGGCCTCCTTACCCTGGCTGAAAATCTGAAAACGGATAAAGCTTTCCGCCACGTGCATATCGTTTATATCTATCGGTTTGTCCATCACGGAAAGGTAGAATCAGAATGGAAAATAGGCCACATGACCAATATATCCCGGTCCGGAGTGGACTACCATCCTCCAAAAGATGTTCCTTATGTAGTAAAGGAAGGAAAAATAAAAATTAAAAATCTCTTGGAAAAACAATTAAAAGAAGACTGCAAAAACCATCAATAACCTGAACAGAAACATGAAATCCATATCAAACATATTCGCCATATTCTTCTCCTGCATGTTGGGGCTCATCAGCCAGATTGAGGCACAGGAAGAACATCCCCGGCAGCCGGACGCACAGCAGCAGGAAGAAGAAAAAGATACCCCTGTCATCACCAACCCTGCTGTGTTTAATGAGAAGGATTTGGACAAGCTCCTGGAAAAACAGCGGGAATATATAAAAAAACATTATCCGGATTACAAAATCGTCATAGAGGGGCAAGAGCAGGATTATTTTGACAGCCGTCACTATTCGGAGTTTGATTTACAAAACGAAGATGAGGAATGGGTCCTGACCATCCGTTTCGATATTGAGGAAGCGTACCAGGCCTACATGAAAAAACATCAAAAGGAAATAGAACGGGAAGCGGCCCGGCTCATCAGGGAGGGCCTCATCAAGATTGAATGATCGGCCTTTTCCTGTAGAAAAAGAGAGAAATATCGGCAAACCGGCATTGGAATGCGCCTGTCTTCTGCCGCATTGGCTGTATACCCTCACCTCTAAGAGAACTCCTAACTCATCACATCAGTAAGGCGGCTATGGCTCCCACGCCAAACGCCGATTTCATGATGAAGCCGGAGCATCAGGGTTTGTTTCCGCCACCTCCAGGCAGACGGACTGGAAGGCCTTTTTCCAGCGGATGCGGATGCCGGCGTCCATCAGGAAATCGCCGCCCAGCACCTGTTCGTGAACGTTCGTGAGAGAGCCGTCCTCATTCATGTTGATTTCCCGCACCAGATATCTGACGGCAGGATTCAGGCCTTTCAGGCGCAGGGGCGGAGGGGAATCCGCCAGCCATTTATCCATCAACCAGGCGAAAACAACCGCCCGTTTTCCGCATACATACATCAGGGAGGCCACCCGGCTTTCATACGGGGACGATAGGCGGTACAAATCCCCAAACTGGACTACGGGACGGATGCGCTTGTATTCCGCCAGAGCACGTTTGGCAAAGGCTATGTCCTCCTCCGTCATGTCGCACGGCTGGAGTTCAAAGCCAAGCCGTCCGGACATGGCCACGTCAAACCGGAATTTGAGCGGCGTGGAGCGGCCCGTCTGGTGGTTGGGGGAGGCTGTCACATGGGCGGCCATGGAAAGAGCCGGGAACAGGTGGCCTATGCCCCACTGCATGAACACGCGTTCATAAGCGTCCGTATTGTCGGATGTCCAGAATTCATGATGCCTCCGCATGGTTCCATAGTCGGCGCGGCCTCCGCCGGAAGAACAGGCCTGGAATGTCACATCCGGGAATTCCGCCGCCAGCGTATCAAGAACGTGTTCATAGCCCCGCACATAGTCAATGGGCAGATTCCCCTGGCGGCAGGCGTCCAGCCAGAGGGAGCCGGGGTCGGAAATTTTGCGGTTGCAATCCCATTTGACGTAGGAAATGCCCGGATGTTCTCCAAGCAGCTTCCGCATGGCGTCAAGAATGTACCTGCATACATGAGGATTGCTCAGATCCAGCAAATACTGGCTGCGTTCCTGTCTGTTTTCCCGGTTTGGGAGACCGATGACCCACTCCGGATGGTTCTGATAAAGCTCCGAATGAGGGTTCACCATTTCCGGCTCCACCCAGATGCCGAAGCGTATCCCCAGTTTTTCCGCATGGCGGATAAGGCCTTCCAGCCCATGGGGCAATTTAGCGCGGTTCACCTGCCAGTCCCCCAATCCCGCGCGGGCGTCATTGCGGGGGAACCGGTTGCCGAACCAGCCGTCATCCAGCACAAAAAGCTCTATCCCCAAGTCCGCCGCACGTTTCATCATGCCGTGCAGCACTTTTTCCGTAAAGGTAAAATACACCCCCTCCCAGGAATTCAGCAAGGTTGGCCTCTCTGTTACTCCGCCGCGCAGGCCATAGCGGCGCGCCCAGCGGTGGATGCGCCGGGAGGCCTCTCCCTTGCCGTCTTTACTGTGCGCCAGAATGAGGGGCGGCGTTTCAAACACGCCGCCGCCGTCCAGCAGATAGGACGCGGGAGCCGTATCCAGCCCCGCCCCGGCAAAAAGGTAATGATACGGGCTGTGCCGGAACCATATCCGGTAATTGCCGGACCATGCCAGCGCCCCCAGAATCACTTCCCCGGAATCCTCCCGCGCCGGACCGTCCAGAGAGATGATGAATCCGGGGCTTCCCTCCTGGGCGGTGCGGGCGCCGGTTCCGGATACCAGGGCAAGTTCATGCCCCCGGGCCACTTCTTCCTCACTCATCAGGGACTCGCCGCCCCAGGTGCCGCGGAAGCTGGTGACGAAATACCGTTCTGCGCGCAAACCCAGTTGTGCGGACGCAGCGCGGTGCAGGCGGATGCCTTCTTTCCCTTCGTTCCGAACAACCGCCCACTGCAAAAAGGTGTCCGATTCCCTGTGAGAGCGCACGTGGATTTCCACCCGCACAGGGTAGGAAGGGTCCTTCCCATAGAAGACGGCTTCTTCCCGGTCGTCATCCAGTTCCAGCACTTCCCAACCCCGGCATTCCAGACTCAGGGAAAGGGCCCCGTCCGCCTGGGTCACGCAAATGCAGTACTCGCCGGACGCATTGGGAAGCCCTGTTACGGAATCCGCCAGGGAGGAATACAGGAGAGGAGCATCCGCGGCGTTTTCCAGGGCATCCTCCGGCTGATGCAGCCTCGGGCCGTAATAGGCGCGGCGCACACGGCCCTGTTCATCTTTGTACAGGGTCATCTGGGAGGAACGGGTCAGCAGATGAACGGAATCCGGAATCATGATCGGCAAACGTGGAAGGGGCCAGTTACTTATGCAGGCAGGCAAAAACGCTCCTGCCTTATCCACATTAAGGGCCTCCGCGGACGGGGAAGTCAATGGCAAAATGACAGGAGCTGCCGAACGGCTTCCCTACTCCTTCCACAGAAGGGAAGAGGGGCGGAATTTCATGGTTTTCGATTCATGCACCAGCAGCCTGCCGCCGTTTTCCGGATGGCGTACGATGCGGGCGCGGCGGCGCTTGACGCGGAAAGTGCCAAAGCCCCGGAATTTCACCAGAGACCGCCTCCGGACCGACCGCGCAATCGTATCCAACACCGCGTTCAACGCGTGTTCCGCCTGCCGGGAAGTAACATCCTTCCCCAGCTCACGCTGGAGCTCCCTGATAAATTGTGTTTTATTCATAGGCCGCCCAGCATGACCTGCCCCGTTTCTCCGGTAAAGAGGCAACGGCGTGCGCTCATTCCTGCCACCATACCCGTACAAACGCCCCCTTCCATTCCGGTCTGCGAGTTTCCTCCTTGCCCCCGCGGACCGGCCCCATTAAGGTTCCGGGGAGATGCCTCCCCCAGCCGCTGATGCCCCGTGCCCGGAACAAGCGTTCAACGCAACTGCGCTGAAATGGCACACCTGCGCCTGGCTTCTGCTGCCTGTCCTGGTGTTCCTGGCCGGGTGGATGCACTGGTACGCTGCCCTCCCTCTCACGCTCCTGACGGCGGCGGGGCTGGCGCCCCGAAAACGCAAGGAACCGCAGAAAAAGAATTCCCTTCCCGCCTTCCCCCTGTTCACCCGCTCTTCATTTCTCGCCTTGGCGGCGTTTGCCGCCCTGATGATATTTTCCGGCTGGGGGGAGTGGGTCAACCAGCACCCTGACCATATCGTCAGAAATGCCTGCCTTCGTGAATTGGTCGCCAGCCCGTGGCCCGTCATCTTTCCGGACGGGAACGTGCTTATTTACAACACGGGGTTCTGGCTGGTCCCAGCCCTGGCGGGAAAACTGGCGGGGCTGGACGCCGCGCGCGTGCTTGTCGTTCTGTGGGGAACCTGGGGCCTGTTCCTTTCCTGGCTGTGGCTCTGCGTTTTCTCCGGACGCCGCTCCCTGCTGCTCGCCCTGCTGATGGCGGCATTCGGCTCTCTGCTGAATTTCCAGTGCTGGCTGGGGCTGGATCTGTTTCGTCTGCATTACTTCGGCACGGCGGAACAAATCATGTGCAGCGCAAACGCATCCATTCCTGTTCTGCTTTTTTTCATCTTCCTGGCTTCAGGACGCATGCCCCTGTACTGGATCCCTCTTCTGTTCGCAGCCACGGCCTTTTATTCCCCCCTCGCAGCCCTTGGAGGGCTGCCCCTGGCGGCCTGCCAGTGGCGCCGCCAATGGAAAGGCATCCTCCCTCTCCGGGATGTCCTGCTCCACCCCTCCTTTTCAGCCGCCGTTCTGCTGGGAGCGTGTTTTCTTCTTTATTATGGGGCGGTAAACGCGCCATCCTCCCACATGGGCATGCGGCCTTTCTATACGCATCGGGGGGATTTCCTGCTTATGGCAACCTCATTCCTGCTGTATGCTCTGTTCTGCTGGCGGGATTTCCGGAAGAATCCCCTCTTCATCTGTACTCTGGCAACCGGCCTGATTCTGCCTTTTTTTTATGTGAACGGAGACGTCAATGACCTGCTTTGCAAAGGAAGCGTTCCGGTCATGGCCTGCCTGCTTGCCTTTCTGGCTTCCTCCTGGACGCGGCATCCCGGTCTCCGCGTCTGGATATGGCTTCTGCTGGCGTTCGGAATGGCGCCCCGGTTCAACATTCCCTATTATTGCTGTTCTTCCAGCGCCCTCCAGGCGTTTCTGGCGCCTCCGGCTTCGGAAACAGAGCCTTCTTCCTTCGCCAGCCGGGAGTGGAAACAGCTTTTCTATGCGCCCCAGGCGCGCCGCCAGGATGGCTGGGGCTACACTATGCACCACCCCGGACACCGGTGGTATCCCTACTATTCCGGTACTCCCCAGCCGTGGCTGCGCTGCATTTACCGTTTTTAACGGAACCTGCCCCGGAAAAGGATTTCGTACAACACCTTCTGCCAAAAAAGCTGGAGAAAAGCCGGACGGATTTTTTCGCCTCCTATAAAACAAAAGAACTTTTAAAGCCGTTCTTCTTTATACCGGCTGGGTCATGGACAACCGGAAATCCCTCCATATATTCCGTTTCCTATTTGGCCTTGCGGGAAAACTCCTTCCAGGCTTCTTCAATAATTCCGGCAAGAGGTTTCCCATACTTGTCCACTTCACTTTTGGTAAACAGGCTCTTGATCAATTCTCCGGAAACAGGGTCAATGATAAACACGGCGGGAGGGCCAAGAACCACATACGGCGCACGGGGGGAATCCGCACATCCCACGATTTTTGCGGCTTCTTCCGGAACCATTTTGAAATTAAATGTCCCCGGGGAATTTCCCGGCACCTGTTTGGTGTCCACCAGCCAAAATATAAATTTCTTCCCGGCGGCATTTTTGAAATTCGCTGTTTTGATGTATTCCCGAGTAAAAATATTGCAATGAGAGCACCATGAAGAACCGGTCAGGTAAATCACCAGCGGCAGCTTTTTCTTAATAGCTCCATTGCGGAGTTTATCAAAAATGGGGCTGCCCGATTTATTGACTTCAGGTATCCTGTTTTTATTGGCAAAACCGAAGATGGGAGGACGCTGTTGAGCTACGCCGGCCTGGGGGGCGAACAGTCCTAACACCGCTGCGGAACAACATAAAAAAAGGAAAGACCTCATACGTGTTTCTACTATAAATACTATCCGGGGATAGTCAAACAGCAAGCGTTCTCCGGGTTCCAGGAAAAAAGAAATGCCCTTTACATGAACCATAGCAGGGCTATTCACTTGCCAAGTCCGAATGAAGCTGTAAGAATCCGCGCCATGAGAAAGCTCCTGATCCGCTCCTGTCTGATTGCCGGGCTGGCCTGGACCTCTTCCTGCACCTCCAACAAGGAAACGGCACCTCAGGACCCCGCCCCGGTTCCAGCCGTTCAGCCGGAACAAACCGCCCCGGCGGACCATCCCGCTCCCTGGGCGCCCGCTCCGGCGCAACAGGACATTCTTCCAGAGGATGAGAATGAAGAGTCCGCTCCGGGGCCGTCTGTCTTGCCGGGCGATTTCCGCCCCGGACTGCGCACCCCCCGGCTGCCGGAAACCCTGTTGTACGATCTGGACGGCAAGCTGATTACCCCTTCCGCCCCATAATCTTTTCCCACCACCATGACTGCGACCCTTCCCAAAGGCTTCCACCCCAAACCTTTTTCCTACCATCAGGAACTTGAACTGGATATTGACACCCTTTCCAATGCGGGAGACGGTATCGGCCGCGTGGACGGATGGGTGGTTTTCGTCCCCTTCGCCCTGCCGGGAGACCGTGTCAAAGCCCGCGTCTGGCGTAATGACAAAAACTATTCCTCCGCCGATCTGGTGGAAATAATTAACCCCAGCCCGGACCGCGTGGAACCGGAATGCCGCCTGTTCGGCACCTGCGGTGGATGCCAGTACCAGCATCTTTCCTATGACCGCCAGCTTCTCTGGAAAACCCGGCAGGTAGCGGATCTGCTCCGCTTGAAGGCAGGGCTGGAACTGCCCGTCAATCCGGCCATAGCCTCTCCCCGCCAATACTATTACCGCTCCAAGATTACGCCCCACTTTGACAAGCCGAAGGAAGGAGGCAAGCCGGCCATCGGTTTTCTGAAAGCAGGCTCCAGAAGGGATGTGGTGGACGTGCCGCAATGCCCGATTGCCATGGAGTGCATCAATGAAGCTCTGCCCCTGGCACGCAAAAGCGTTTACCAGGCCGCGGCCCGGTTCAAGCGGGGAGCCACCATCCTGCTCCGGGCCTCGGAAGGAACCGTCATCACCAATAACAACGCTGTGGCGTGCGAACGGGTGGGCAATTTGGAGTTTCATTTTCTGGCGGGAGACTTTTTTCAGAATAATCCTTTCATTCTTCCGCTTTTTACGGATTACGTGGCTCAACAGGCGAGTATGGACGGGGAGGAATTCCTGGTGGACGCTTACTGCGGTTCCGGCCTGTTCGCCCTGAGCCTGGCGAAGAAATTTAAAAAAGTGCTGGGCGTGGAAGTCAGTGAGACTTCTGCGGACTGGGCGCGCAGCAACGCGCGCAGCAACGGAATTGAACACGCGGAATTCCTGGCGGCGGACGCCGGGGCCATTTTTGCCCGGGTGGATTTCCCCGCGGAAAAAACCGCTGTGGTGATCGACCCGCCCCGGAAAGGGTGCAGCATGGAATTCCTGACCCAGTTGTTCGCCTTCGGCCCCGGAAAGGTCGTTTACGTTTCCTGCAACCCAGCCACCCAGATACGGGACCTGGCGGAATTCGACAAAGCCGGGTACGCCGTCACCGCCGTCCAGCCCTTTGACCTGTTCCCCCAGACCAAGCATCTGGAATGCGTGGTCACCCTGAAAAAAAATACCTGATTTTTTCCATGCCCAAGCTTTACATCAAAACTTACGGCTGCCAGATGAACGAACGGGACTCCGAGCAGGTGGCCCGCATGTTCGTGCAGAAGGGCTACACCATGACGGACCGCGAGGATGAGGCGGACGTCATCCTGTTCAATTCCTGTTCCATCCGGGAGCAGGCGGAACAAAAGGCGCTTGGGAAAATGGGGCTTCTGGCCAAGCAGCAACGGCACCGTCCGCATGTAGTGTACGGCATGATGGGCTGCATGGCCCAAAGTAAAAAAGAGGAACTGTTCAAGGAACTGCCGCGGCTGGATCTCGTGGTCGGCACCCAGAAATACCACCGCGTGTTTGAACATGTGGACGGCATTCTGCGCGCGCGCCAGGAACGCCGCATGGATGAGTTGCAAACCGCCTTTTCCGGCACGCATGTGTGCGATGTGGCGGAAGAGGCGGACTCCCAGAACTGCATCCGGGACCACCTGAATCCCGGCGCGCGCTCCACGGCGTATGTCTCCATCATGCAGGGGTGCGAAATGAAGTGCGCCTACTGCATCGTCCCCTACACCCGCGGCGCAGAACGCAGCCGCCCCATCCGGGACGTGGTGGATGAAGTAAAGATGCTGGCGGACGCCGGCGTGAAGGAAGTCACGCTGCTGGGCCAGATCGTCAACCGGTACGGCAGGCAGATGGAAACGGCAGACGGCAAGGGCGGCTTCGTCCAGCTGCTGGAAGCCGTGCATGAAGTGGAAGGCATCCGGCGCATCCGCTTCGTCTCCCCGCATCCCATCGGTTTCCGCCAGGATCTGGTGCAGGCGTTCACCTATCTTCCCAAGTTGTGCAGCCATATTCATTTCCCGATGCAGAGCGGCAGCGACCGCATTCTGAAAATGATGCGCAGGCCGTACAGGAATGAAACCTATCTGGACCTTTGCTCCCGGATGAAACAGGCACGCCCGGATTTGTCCATCACCACGGATATCATCGTGGGCTTCCCGGGAGAAACGGAGGAGGATTACCTGCTGACCAGGCAGGCCGTGGAACAGGTCCAGTTTGACAACGCGTTCATTTTCCGCTATTCCCCGCGCCGCGGCACGCCCGCCGCCGTTATGGAGAATCAGATTCCGGAGGAAGTGAAGGAAGCGCGCAACCAGGACCTTCTGGCCGTAGTCAATGAAATAGCCATCCGGAAAAACCGGGATCTGGTAGGCACCGTGCAGGAAGTTCTTCTGGAAGGGCCGTCCAAAACGAATGCGGCGCGCCTCTCCGGCCGGACCTCCCAGAACAAGCCCGTCATGGTGGATGCCGCCCCTGACCTGGCGGGAGAACTCCTTCCCATCCGCATTGAGGAAAGCACGGGATTCACCCTGTACGGCGTTCCATGCCCCTCCAGGGGATGATTCGCACGTCCTTTTCCTCCATCCGCAGATAGAGGGTTCCGGTTTCCCGGAGACGGTACACGGCTGTTCCCTCCGGAACGGGGCATTCATGCTCCGTCGCGAAAATGACCGCGCGGGCACCTGTGGCCCTGATCCACGCAGCGCTGTCCACCGGGTCGCGCGGATGATGCCCGATGAGCAATACATCCGCCCGCGGTGTTTCCTCCGCGCGCGCCAGGGAGGAAAACCCGGCATTCCCTATCATCAGGAACCGCCGCCCGCGGCATTTCCATGACAACACCCGGCTCCGGTCCTGACGGATTCCCGTGCGCAACGGTACAGGAAAATCTTCCAGCACAAGTTCATTGCCCGGCCGTAACCTCCATTGCCGGACGGTACATTCCCCGAACTCCGCGCCCCAGTTCCGGATTCCGGGATATTCCTTCTCCAGTTCTTTCTCTCCGGCCCGTTCCGCCTTGCCGTTTCCGCAGCACAGCATGCCGCAGGGCCGGATACTGCGCGCCTTCAGCACGGGAAGGAGGGTGTACCGCACCGCATCTTCCGTCCCGCTTCCCACAACCAATGCGGGATTGGAAATGACTGCGGACCAGGCGTCCTTCTGCAAGGGAACGATCACAGCTTCATTTTCCCCGGAAGGCGGTGCGGAAGAAAGATAACTGTACGGCAGGGAAGCCACTTCCCCGGCTACGGCCAGCATGGCGGACGCCAACCAGGAAGCGGCCGTATTGCAAACATGCAGCATCCACGGGCACCACGCGAACATCAGCCCGGACAGGGAAACGCCCATCAGGGGAAAGACAAGCACGCTCAGGCACAAATTAGTCAAGGGAGCATACAGGTTCCAGGTCCCGAAGTGCCATGCCGTCAGGGGAATGGAAGCCAGCCACGCCCCCACGGAGACAATCAACGCGCCGCGGCATGCTTTTTCCAGCCGCGCCAGGAATCTTTCCCGCGCATGGTAAATCCGGGGAGGAATGAACGGGTCCGGCGACCACAGGGGCTTTTCCCGGCTGAGCCATCCCGCCAGGCAGACAATGACGGCAAAAACGCAGAAAGAAAGCTGGAACCCCGGCTGGAAAACCTGGAGCGGGTTCATCAAGCAGAGGAGGATGAAAGCGAGCGCCAGAATATTGGCCGGATGCCCCTTTCTGCGCAGCACGAACGCCAGAAGCCAGACTGACGCCATGATGAACGCCCGCAGGGCGGAAGCGGACATCCCGGTCACGAACACATACGCCGCCAGCAACAGGATGCAGGCCAGCCGGGCCGCACGGGGACGCACATGCAGAAGCTTCAGCGTACCCAGAACCAGCATGGCGGCCACGCCCACATGCATGCCGCTGACGGCGAATACATGCATGCAGCCGCTTTCCAGAAACTTCGCCATCGTTTCCGGCCTCGCGTCCGTCTTGTCCCCAAGCACGGCGGAAACCATCACCTGCCGGGCCTCATCATCCGGAGGCGCGCCTTCCCTGAGCAGGGAGGCGGCCCTTTCCCGGAGCCGCAGGGAAAAAGCCCGGAAACGGCTGCGCCAGTCTCCGGGGCCGTTCCGGCAGTATTCATCCAGCCGGATTCCGGCGATGATGCCGTGCAGGTAACCCCACCGCTCCCGGTCAAAGATGCCGGGACCGCACGGCGCCTGAAGCGGATACGCCTCTCCTTTAATCCGGTAATGTTCCCCTGCCTCCAGAGGGCAGGCCCCGTCACGGGAGGAAACCGCGTACAGCCACCGGGAACCATCCGGACGAAACAATACGGATTTTCCGGAAACAGCCTCAACGGAGCCTTCCATCACCATGGCTCTCCCCGCTTCCACGGGAACGCCTGCGTATTCCCGTTCATACGCGAAAAGATAAATGGCGGCCCACATCGCCAGGGCAGCGGCAAGCAACCCCATGGAGGGCGCGTGTAAAAAACACGGCAGCGCCGCCAGACAGAAACATGGAAGCCAGAACCAAAGGGAAACATCCATGGCCGCGCAAGCGCACAGCAGGGATAAAGCCGGAATCAGCAAGGGAGCAGATGCCGTCATCCGCTCCGGCCGCGGACGAAGAACACGCCGAACCTCTTCCATGCAGGGGGAACCTTACGGCAGAGCGTCTTCGCCATCCGGCTCCAGAGGGAGAACGGAAGGCAGCGGGAGAACAACGTTGGCAGGCAGGGGGGCCTTGCGCTGGAGCACTCTGGGAGCCAGGGCCTCGCTCGTCTCATAAGCCCCGCGGAACATTTCCAGCTTGGCGTCCAGATTGTCGATGTAATGCAGGGCCACCGCCTCCGGCGTTTTGGGGAACACGGGGGAGCCGAAGGCAAGTTCCCCGTGATGGGAAGCAATCAGGTGCAGCAGGTGCATGCGCACGTCCGGGGAAGGAGGGTCCAGCGTCTTCCAGGAATCCGCCTCCGGAATGGACATGATGCGCTTCCACAAATTGTTGACCAGTTCAATGCCCAGCGGAATATGGCCCAGCAGTTCCCCGGCCTCCGAGTAAGGCATCGTAAAATCCTCCTTCGGGTAGCAGTTTTCCCACAACTTCCCGCAGTCGTGGAACAGGCACCCGGCCAGCAGAAGGTCACGGTTCAGCCCCGGATTCGCCTGACAGACGGCAGAAGCCGTGCGCATCATCCCCGCCACGTGTTCCACCAGTCCGCCGCGGCGGGCGTGATGGTAGGTGCGGGCGGCGGCGGCGCGCTGGAGGCGTTCCCCGAACTGCTCAATGAATTCAATGCACAGGGCGCGTATGCGCGGATCATTCATGCCCTTGATGAACATGCAGATTTCCTTCAGATCAGCCTCCTGCTTTTTCTTCAAGGTTCCGGAACCGGCCAGAAAGCTTTCCTTTTCCTGTTCGTCCAGCAACCGCACGTCCAGGTCGGAAACCTCCATGCCGAACCCTCCCTTGGCCCATTGGCCGCGCAGGCTCACGAAACTGCGGAGGGGCAGCGAAGCAAGCGTCCGGAACCAGGGTTTATCCTCCCACACCTTCAATCCCATGGTCCCTTCCGCATCGGCAAAAGACACATCCAGATATGGCTTGTTGCTCTTGGTCATCTTCTGCGCGCACTGGGCGATCTGGGCAAAAACTTCCGCTTCAACCTGGCCTTCCGCGGCCAGCTTGCCCAACTCCATGAGGCTGACTTGTTCCATGCGTGCCATCTTGCCCCTCTTCCCTCCATCCGTCAAGAAAACGCGGGAGGACTACGGTAATAAAAAAAGGAAACCGCTTATTTTCCCAATACGTCCAGCTCGGCAACGGCAACATGGCTGCCGTAGTCAACCGGGTTACATCCATGATCCATAATCACTATCGTTTTAACTCCCCGTACGTTCCTGCCGATCTTATTCTTTCCCATCAAGTCATGCAGACCTTTTAGTCTCTCTTCCTCTCCGCGGCATTGCTAAACTTCCTTTCCATTCCGAACCTACCGCCATGCCATACATCGGATGCCACCTCTCCTCCGCAAAAGGTTATGAAGCCATGGGCCGGGTTGCCCTCTCCATCGGCGCCAATACTTTTCAGTTCTTCACCCGCAATCCGCGGGGGAGCAAAGCCAAAGCTATTGACGAACAAGATATTGCCCGTTTTCTGGAATTAGCTCGGAACAACGGATTCGGAACGCTGCTGGCACACGCCCCCTACACGCTGAACCCCTGTTCCGCAGACTCCGGAGTCGCCCGTTTTGCGGCCCAAGTGCTGAAAGAGGATCTGGAACTCATGGAACATCTGCCGGGAAATCTTTATAACTTCCATCCCGGCTGCCATGTAGGTCAGGGAGCGGAAAAAGGCATTGAACTGGTGGCGGACCAATTAAACGGCGTGCTTTCTCCGGAACAAACGACCATTGTTCTGCTGGAAACCATGTCCGGCAAGGGAAGCGAAGTCGGCCGGACCTTTGAAGAACTGGCCGCCATTATGGAGCGGGTAGACCTGAAGGACAAGCTGGGCGTATGCCTGGATACCTGCCATGTTTATTCCGCCGGATATGATATCGTCAACAGACTGGATTCCGTACTGGAACACTTCGACGCCGTGCTGGGCCTGGAACGCCTGCGCGCCATCCACCTGAACGACAGCATGACGCCCTTCTCCTCCTTCAAGGACCGCCATGAAACCATCGGCAAGGGTTCCCTGGGAGAACAGGCCTTCATCAACATCATCAACCATCCCGTTCTGCGGGAATTGCCCTTTTTCCTGGAAACGCCCAGGGACGACGCCGGGCACGGCGAAGAAATAACGTGGCTGAAGGAACATTACCTCAACTGACCCTCCGCCAAGGTGTTCCCGTACTGATTGAACTCCATTCTACGACAACGGATTCGGCCTGTTCCGGCCCTTTTGCCGGAACCGGTATCAAGCAACGTCCCCCCCGGCCGCCGCGAGGCGGCGCGGGGCTTTTTCATTCTCCGGAGGTAACTGCATCCTTTTCTTTGGAACAAAATATGCCATGCTGGCCTTTTGGATTCCTCCCTGCCGACCAGTTTCCCGTTCCGCGCCATGTCTGCCCGCTTCTTCCTGCCCGCACGCCTTCCGCTATGCGCGGGACTGTTGTACCTGGCGCTGCCCCTACTCCTTTTTCTGCAGGGATGGGTATATCCGGTCTTTTCCGCTCCGCTTTGCGCCGCACTGGCATACGGGCTGTACGCCTGCGCCCGGCATCTTCCGGCGCAAAGGCTTCCGTTAAGCGGGCGCGGATTGGCCGTGCTGGGTCTCCTCTCCTTCTTCTGCCTGATGCTGGTGCTGTTGTGCGGATTCACGGGCCACTGCCAGCAACACGCGGATTTTATCATCCGCAATGCCGTTTATGAACGCCTTGCAGCAAATTCCTGGCCCCTCGTCACGGAGGACGGACATCATTTCATCTACTACCTGGGCCATTGGCTGCCTCCGGCGCTGGCGGCTTCTTTCTGCCCGGCCTCATGGGCTCCCTGGCTGCTGGCCCTGTGGACCTTCCTTGGACTGGAACTGGCGCTGCTGGCGGCAGCCGTCCGCTGGGGAATACGGAAGACGGCCCGCTGGGCGCTGATCCTCCTCTGCCTCGGCTCTCCGGCAGCGGCGCCGGACTGCTTGGGAATTCCCCTCTCCTCCCTGTTTACGGAATACAATGCCCAGATGGTCCTGTTGATCGGCATGCCCGTCCAGCTCTTCAACACATTCAACCATGCTGTTCCGGCGCTATTGTGCGCCGTATTCGTCCTGACGCGCTCCCTGTCTCCCTCCGGATACTATCTCGCAGGGGCGTTTCTGCTGTCGTCCTCCCCGCTGGGCGCTCTTCTGCTCCTTCCGTATATGGCGTATAAAACCCTGTTCCGCTGCCCGCCGGCACGGCAACCGCTTTCCCGTCTCCGTTCCCTTCTGAGCCAGCCGGTTTTCTGGCTCGCCGCCCTGTGCACGGCCGTCATGGCCGTCTTTTACTCCCATTTGGACGGGGGAGGACAGTTCTCCTGCCTGTTTGACGCAAACTATGCGGAAATTTACCACTACGGGCAGCAACGGCTTCTGCTCCATCCCGGTTCCGTCAAATACGCCAGCTTCCTGCTGGCCCTGGCCCTGGGAATTCTGCTGCCAGGGGCGCTCCTCTACCCCAAATGCCGGAAAAACCCGTTGTACTACATCACGCTGGGCATGATGGCAGGCAGCCTCTTTTTCCGCACGGGCATCATGAACAATGAACTTCTCTTTAAAGCTCCGGCCGTCCTCTATCCCTTCCTTTCCCTGCTCTTTCTCCGGGCCCTCCGCCGGGGAAGCGTGGAATACCGGACCCTCCTGATTCTCTATCTGGGCTTTTCCGCCCTCCCGAACCTGCAATGTGCCATGGAAAAAGCGGGAACATTCTCCACCCGGCCCGACCTCATGCAGAAACATTGGCAGACGTCCGACGGCATTCTTGGCAGCCCGGACACTCCCATCCGCCGCCAGTTCATGAAAAAGGACGGCCACCCCCTTCCCTCCTGGCTATTCAAAACCGGAATAACGCCGCAATCACGGCGGCAATAATCAGTCCAGGCTGATGCCGAATATATCCGAAAGGGAACCGGCATCCATATCCAGTGCGTCCTCTCCTCCGGGAACGGGTTCCGGAGCCTTCGGAATCAAAACGGAGGCGTCCATTCCGCGCAGGGTAAACAGCAATTCCGGCTGCTTATCCAGCATCACGCCAAAAGCGTACAGGGCTGCGGCCGCATGCTTGCACAAATCCGCCCAATCCGGGCAGGAACAGGAAAAACGCCACTCTTCCGGCGCGGGGAACAGGCCGCCTTCCGGCGCACACAGGATTTCCAGCAGCTCGGAAGACAAATTCCCTTTCAACAGATCAATCCAGGAACCGATCTGTCCGGCGCACCGTGCGCGCAGCCGGGTAAGCGCCTCTTCATCCGGGGGGCAGGCCTGGATGCGGACCTCATACAAATGTTCACCCATCACCAGCGCGTCAATGCGGCCGGGAAGCGTTTTAAGATCCAGAACACAGCCATAGCGCAGGTAGGTTCTGCCGGGGGCCAGCCGCATCCCGTACACCTCGCACGCGGACAGGCTCTTCATCCATTCTTTCCCCCAGAAACTTTTCGCCAGAGTGCGCCCGGAAGCCGTCACGGGATGCAATTCCACCCCTTTCGCGGCCAGCTCCGCGGCTTTTTTCTCCGCGCGTTTCCGCAAATCCGCCCGTTTCAGAGGCATTTCGTCATCCATGCACACGGCACTATAATAACATATTCACTCCCGTCCACCACAGGGAAAAAACAGCCATACGCCGTTTCTCTTTTCCCGGCTCCACTCCAGTTTTTCAGGCATGCGGATCTTTCCCAGCTCTACGGAATCTGCTTCTATTACCCATTTCAGGCTTTCAAAACGGAAGCTCCTGGGGCACAACATGGGGGTCATGTGGAAAGGCAGATTTTCTAAACCAACCGCTGATCTGGTTCAACGCTACGGCGAATCCGTCTCCTACGACTGGAGACTGTTCCGCCAGGACATTGCCGGATCCATCGCCCATGCGCGGGCCCAGCTCAAGGCAGGCCTGCTTTCGCAGGAAGAATTCAACGCCATTGAATCCGGCCTGAAAGACATCCTGAAAGACATTGAAGCAGGCAATTTCTCGTGGAGCCGGGAACTGGAGGACGTGCACATGAACATTGAAAGCGAACTCACCCGGCGCATCGGCGCTCCGGGCGCCAAGCTGCATACCGCACGCTCCCGCAATGACCAGGTGGCTACGGACACTCGGCTTTACTGCCGGGCGGAAATTGATGAAATCCTTGGAAAAGTGCGCCATCTGCAGCGGGCCCTGGTCATGAAGGCGAAGGAATACGCGGATGCCATGATGCCGGGCTATACTCACCTGCAACGCGCCCAGCCCGTCACCATGGGCCATCACCTGCTGGCTTACGTGGAAATGCTGGACCGGGATGCGGACCGCCTCAAGGACTGCCGCAGGCGCCTGAACATCTCCCCGCTCGGTTCCGGAGCCATCGCAGGCTCCACCATCTGCCTGGACCGCCACGGAATTGCCGTGGAACTGGGTTTCGACGCAGTTACAGAAAATTCCATGGATGCGATTGCCGACCGGGATTACATCATGGAAATCCTTTTTGACCTGGCCGTAGTCGGAGCCCATCTCTCCCGCATGAGCGAGGACGTCATCCTGTGGTGCACGGCGGAATTCGGCTTCGCATCCTTGTCCGACGCCCATACGACGGGTTCTTCCCTGATGCCCCAGAAGAAAAATCCGGACGTCGCGGAACTCACCCGCGGAAAGACGGGGCGGCTGTACGGCAACCTCACCGCCGTCATGGTGGCCGTCAAAGGGCTTCCCCTGACTTACAACCGCGACCTTCAGGAAGACAAGGAACCCCTGTTCGATTCCATTGACACGGTCAAGCTGGCCCTGGACGTCAATGCGGAAATGATAGCCGCCATGACGGTGAACACGGCCCGGGCCCGGGAAGCGGCGTCCGATCCCATGCTGCTGGCCACAGACCTGGCGGATTATCTGGTACGCCGCGGCGTCCCCTTCCGGAAGGCCCATGAGCTGGTCGGGAAGGCAGTCGCCATGAGCATCTCCACGGGCACGCCGCTCAACAAGCTGAGCGATGAACAGTTCGCTTCCATTTCAGATGCATACGGAACAGACGCGCGCGACGTATTTGAATTGACAAAAGCCTTCGCCCAGCGTACCAACCCAGGGGCTCCCAATTCCGACAGCACCCGCCGCCGCATCGCCTACTGGGAAGGCATCCTTTCCAAGTAACGCCGCCTGCGGAGGCGGACGGGAACAAAGAGAGCCTGCCGTCCGTCTCCGCGGCGCGCTTCCGGGTGCAGGAAGGGGACGCTTCAACCCCGCTGGCGGCGGCATCCACCGCAGCCGGCCAACCATCCCGGCAGCCATGTTCAAACCTGCTCTTCTTTCCTCTCTCAAAACTTATACCAAACAAACCTTTCTGGCGGACCTTTTTGCGGGGCTGACCGTCGGTGTAGTAGCCATCCCGCTGGCCATGGCCTTTGCCATCGCATGCGGGCTTTCCCCAACCCAGGGCCTCATCACCGCCATTGTAGCCGGGTTCCTCATTTCCCTGTTCAGCGGAAGCAAATATCAAATAGGCGGCCCCACCGGCGCCTTTGTGATCATCATCATGGGCGTCCTGGAGCAATACCACGCATCCGGCCTGCTGGTCTGCACATTGATGGCGGGCCTCTTCCTCATCATCTTTGGGTTCTGCCGCATGGGGGCGCTCATCCGCTTTATTCCCTTCCCTGTCACCACAGGGTTCACCTCCGGCATCGCCGTGGTAATCTTTTCTACGCAAATTAAAGACATCTTCGGTCTCACCATCACAGAAAAAATTCCCGGAGAGTTCATTGAAAAATGGGCGTGTTACTTCCATTATTTCCACACCATCAACTGGGCCGCGCTGGGGCTGGCCGCCGGCACCGTAATCATTACCATGCTGAGCCGCCGTTTCTGGCCCAGAATACCGGCCATGCTGGTGGGCATGCTGGGCATGACGGCCGTTTCCGTGGCGTTTTCGTTGCCCGTGACAACCATCGGGCAAGCCTTCGGCAGCCTCCCGAACACGCTTCCCCTGCCCTCCCTGCCCAGCATTGACTGGAGCACTCTGGGGGCGCTGACGGCCCCTGCTTTCACCATCGCGCTGCTGGCGGCCATCGAATCCCTGTTAAGCGCCTCCGTGGCGGACGGCATGACCGGAGGACGCCACAAGCCCAACATGGAGCTGATCGCACAAGGCATCGGCAACATCGGCTCCGCCCTGTTCGGCGGCATTCCGGCCACCGGGGCGATTGCCCGCACCGCCACCAACATCAAAGCCGGGGCTAAAAGCCCGGTTTCCGGCATGATTCACGCGCTGACCCTGCTGGCCATTCTGATGGCCTTCGCCCACTATGCCCAGCAGATTCCCCTGGCTGTCCTGGCGGGCATCCTGACGGTAGTGTGCTACAACATGAGTGAAATACACACGTTCAGCCGTCTGCTGAAAGGGCCCAGGCAGGATGCGGCGGTGCTGGTGATCACCTTCCTGCTGACCGTCTTTGTGGACCTCGTCGTAGCCGTGGAAGTGGGCGTGGTGCTGGCCGCCCTGCTCTTCATGGGCCGCATGGCCCAAATCAGCGATGTTTCCGCTATCAAAAACGAATTGCTGGAAAATGATGAGGAAGATGATGAAGGCCGTTCCGCTTCCAAGCTGGACATCCCGGAAGGCGTGGAAGTTTTCGACGTGAAAGGCCCCTTCTTCTTTGGCGCCGTAGAGCAATTCAAAGACCAGGTACTGGAAACGCTGGAGCACGATACCAAGGTGGTTATCCTGCGCATGCGCCTGGTTCCCGCGCTGGACGCCACCGGCCTGAACGTCCTTTCCGACTTTTGCCACCAGTGCCGGGAGCACGGCTCCACCCTGCTGGTCTGCGGCGTGCAGCCCCAGCCTCTGGACGTCATCCGCCACGCGCCCTTTTACCGGGAGCTGAAACGCTACAATATCTGCGAGAATATTGACGCCGCCCTGAACCGGGCCCGCAAAATCATTGACGGCCCCGCGCCCAAACACCTGTAACGGGTGAGGTTGCCCCTGTTGCAAACCGCCAGAAATAACAATCTTGGGGAAAAATGGGGGAAAGCCTCCTGCATTCCCTCATCCGGTTCATCTCCGGGATCAGGCGGCGGCGCAATACGGCCTGTTAACTCTTATTGGGGTCATTCCGGCAAAGTGGAATGTCCCCACATGCTCATGAAAAGCGGAAACGCGCAGCGCTCCGAACCGGCTCCGTCAGCCGGGAAAGAGGAACCTGCTGAGCTGCGCGGCTGAATACTCCAATACGGCCCGGATAAGTCCCGTTAACAATCTGCCGCCTGCTCCTCATAGCGGGAAAGAAGAAAGTCCAGGTCTTCCAGCAGAGACTGGCAGGAACGGTCCCAGCGCTTCCTGCCCCGGAGAGCCATCACGCATTCCTTCCTGCCTGTGAAGCAATACCTGGTAATGCCGTGCCCCCGCAATTCCTCCACCTGCTTTTTCAGCTCGCAGGCGAAAAACAGCCAGAACGGCACGCTGCGGGCAATCTCCGCGACGCAGACCGTCATGGGCGGCGTCTCCTCCCTAAGCTCCCTTGCAAGGTGCTCCAGGCCCACTTCCGTGAGCATGCGGCGCAGGCGCGCATACAGCTCAGACACCTTCATGACGGACAAATCGCACTCATGCTCCAGATAATAACGCACGGAGGCCAGCAGATCTTCCTTGAACGGCAGGGTTGTCCCGGCGCGCCGGGCGGCATGCTCCAGGGCATCCGCCAGCCATTGCTCCCCGTACTCGGTAATCAGGCAATCACCAAGCTTGAGCAGCGGTCTGTTGTTTCGGAAGCCAATCATGGAACAGGGAACTTCAAAGAATGGGAAGCTTGCGCTGCAGGGGATCTATGAGCGTCTGGTGGCGCATCTGCGTGATCTCCTGAATAAATTCCTCCACATTGGAAAACTGGCGGTACACGGACACATAGCGGATGTACGCCACGGGATCAATGGCGTACAATTTTTCAATCACCTTCTTGCCTATTTCGCTGGAAGGAACTTCGCGTAAATGGTCACGGTGCAATTCGGAAATGATCTCTTCCACGGCGCGGTCCAGGCGGTCCATGCTGACGGGCCTTTTTTCACACGCTTTTACCAGGCCGCGTAAAATCTTTTCACGATTCAGGGCTTCTCTCAGATTATCCCTTTTGACTACGCGCAACTCCGTGCGTTCAATCTGCTCATAGGTCGTATAACGGTAATCGCACCTCAGGCAGACGCGGCGGCGGCGGATGGTCGTCCCGTCTTTAGACATACGGGAATCAATGACTTTATCTTCCAAATGACCGCACTGAACGCATCTCATGGCGCGACCATACTACCACATAACGCATCCATAAAGGAAAAAGTACGCCAAATATAGTACAGTAGACTTAATGATCAATATTCCCCAACCAGAATTGCTTGTGAATAAACCGGGGCAAAAATGCCGCCGTTTACGCCTCTGCTCGGATTTCCGGCCGGATCTCCCCTGTGAATAAGCAAAAAGCCCACACAAACCCTCCGGAGAAAAAACGCATTTTTTACTCCGCCCTCCGCTGGAAAAAGTCCGGCACGCAATTACGGATTCACCGTGCCGCCCTGATTAACGACACTGCCCGCAACAGGTCTGGAGCCATTCAGATTCAGTACAGCGCCCTGCTTGACGAGGATTTTGCCCAAATTCACGGCCTTCCCTTCCATACCCTTCAGAGTCATTTCCACCTTTCCGGACAACGTCCAGGAACATTTCAGGGCAGAGGGCAGCACCTGTTCCAATACGACGCGGGCCGCTTCCGCCGTTTCTCCGCCGCCTTCCGCGCGGGCCACATGCACCTCCGCCTGGCCGGACAAACGGACAGGCATGGTTTTTTCCTGAACCAGCGAGGGCTTAATCTCCACGGCAGAACCGCCCGGAATATTCCAGGACTGCCGGCCCGCTAGTTGTACATTTGCCCTCAACTGCAAATTTTTTCCTTCCGCCAGACGAATGCCTCCCGGGCCGATTACCAAACGGTCTCCGGACCCTCCCTTGCTCCGGATAATAACGGTATTGACGGCCGGATCTTCCACACGAATTCCAAACAATTTCACCACTCCCGACACCAGGCTGGGTTTTACGGAAGAAGCCACGTTCCACACGCACACGTTCTTCCCCGGCATTTTCCGGTTCATCCACGCGTCCGGAGAACTCAGAGGAAGATCATAACGGCCGCTGCGTACGGAGCCGGCATCCTTCCCGGCCAACCGGGCGGCTTCATAAGCAAAACGGGCTCCTATGCAAATCTGGGACTGGCCGTTGTAATGCACTCCCATCTGATCCCCCGCGGTCAGCTTGGGAAGATCGCGGGTAGGAGCATAGCCCAGGGATGGGCGGGATTCTGCCAGATCCTTCATCACCTGCCGGGTTGTTTTTCCCTGAACTTCCGTGTCGCGCCCTTCCAGGCCTCCGGTAAGGTTGCCCGTTTCCGGATCAGACTCATTCTTTCCGGCCCAATTGGCATTTTCTCCAACAACGGCTTTCTGCGCGGCCAGTGCGGACGTATCCCCATACGGTTTCAGATCTGCCGCCAGATTGCCCAGAAGCTCCAGAAAACGGGAGGCGCTCTCCGGAACGGAAGCGCCGCCATTGCTTTCCCCCTGCAAATACAGAAGTCCGGCAAACTCCACTTTGGAATACTTGGACCTGTCCACACCCGCACAGGCATTTTTGACGGCCTGCACCAGCGTTCTGTAAGCCTGACCGTTTTTCCGCCAATGGGAATTGTCGCCGCCGTCCCGGGAAGCTTTTACGACCGCAACGTCCGCGTCCTTAAACCAGCCATTCTTCTCCAGAGTAAAAGCAAACCCGTATTCCGGCCCCATGCATAAATTGCCGTTATAACGCGGCATAGCAGGCCTTACCTGTTCCCAGGATGTGGAAGCGCCGGGAAACACGCCTTCCCTTTGCCCAAAATTTTCATGCCAGTACAGTGTTTCCTTCGGCTCATACTTTTTTAACAACTCCGGAGCGGCAGGACTGCCCTTCACCGCTCCCAGGGAATTGGATTGGCCCGTCAGCAAAAAAATCTTCAATTCTTTTGCAGAACATACAGAAGAAAAGCACAGAAGGAATAAAAAGGATAGAAAACGAATCATTTGAGTTACATTTGCCCAAGGGCGACTATAGCTGCGGGAATTTTCTTTTTCAACCGTCAACTATCACCCGTAAGAGAATGAATAAAGAGATGAGGGAAAAGACCAGTAATCTTAAAAGTCCCATTCAAGGTTTCCGAGGAATCATTAAGAAAAAGAACCCCCGGAAGAATCATTTTCTTCCGGGGGTTCGTCAAATAATATTCTGAATGATCATGGTGCAGAGGCGCATGGGTAGCGTTCCCGCTCCCCTTTCCCGCCTCTATCGGATCAGGCTTCCTGCCTTCTGCGCCTCCGCATGGCCAGTCCCGCCAAGCCCAGCAGGCTCAGGGAAGCCGTCGCCGGTTCCGGGACCAGATACGCAGACATGGAAAGATTGGAAATAGAAGGCACGGCAGAAGAGTTGGGACCGTCCAATTGGAGAAGCACTTTATCAATGGAGACGCTATCACCCAACTCTATACTTCCCGTGCCACCATTTGCTGACAAATCCAGCACAAACTGGCCATCTTTCCAGGAGATGCCTCCGGAAATGGTAACGGTTTCATTAGAACCTATCGTGGTTAAAGAGCTCGAAGGTGATACAAAACTGCCGTTTGCATCCCATGCGCCTTGGAAAGAGTAAGCCCTGGCGGAAACATTGTCTGACGTGCCATAACCAATTGTTCCGTTATAGGCGCTCGTTCCCAGGCAGACAGCCGTTTCCGAACCTACAAACGACACCATGGCGGCAGCATTTGTAGTTCCATTAGTGGTAATATCAAAAGAAAATGTAAATGTATCCTGTTCATTTGCCAGCAGGATACCTTCACTCAGCGTGGTGACGGCAGCGGCCTGTCCCCAGTTAGAGGAAGGGCAGGAAGCTGTTCCATTAGCTATTTGAATCGTATTGCGGCCACTTCTCCCTACAGACAACTCCCATCCATCCGAAGATTGCAACAATGCATCATAAGTAAGGGTAGTGTCGCCTAACGCAGCTCCGGCAGCAGCTATAGTTCCAAGAATAGAAAAAAACACTCTAGTCATGACGCATGACGAATAGCGGTTTTTGAATCCGGTTGTTTCTGTCCACAGGATGCAATAGGTAGCGTATAAGAGTTTTCTATTATTCTTTAAGTGCGTTTCACTTCGCAGAAGAACTCCTATTTTCTCTGTCTGAAACTGTTAATATTTCTCTCTTTCAAAAAATTAGCTCGACAGCGGATTCAAAAACCGCTATTCGTC
>NZ_DKYW01000001.1:0-43479 GCF_002493465.1 Akkermansia sp. UBA7090 | reverse complement strand
CCCGGTAATGAAAAAACTCCCGGCAGCCGAGGCCGCCGGGAGTTTTTGTAGAGCGTCTTGAGAAGGAATCCTACTTTAGAAGCAGAGGCCTTCCTTGGCGTTGGCCCGCATGAAGTCGCGGTTGAGGCGGGCGATGTTGTCCACGCTGATGCCTTTCGGGCAGGCGGCTTCACATTCGTACTGGTTCGTACAGTTGCCGAAGCCTTCCGCTTCCATCTGCTTCATCATGGCCAGAACGCGCTTGGAGCGTTCCGGCTGGCCCTGTGGCAGCAGATTGAGATGAGCGATCTTGGCGGACGTGAACAGCATGGCGGAGGCGTTTTTGCAGGAGGCCACGCAGGCGCCGCAGCCGATGCAGGCGGCGGCGTCAAAGGCGGCGTCCGCCTTCACTTTTTCCACGGCGATGTTGTTGGCGTTCGGCGCGGAGCCGGTGCGCACGTCAATGTAGCCGCCGGCGGCGATGATGCGGTCCAGGGCGGAACGGTCCACCATCAGGTCCCGTAGGATCGGGAAAGCCTTCGCGCGGAAGGGTTCGATCCAGACGGTGTCGCCGTCCTTGAACTTGCGCATGTGAAGCTGGCAGGTGGTTACCTGGCGTTCCGGCCCGTGGGGAATGCCGTTGATGGTCAGGGAGCACATGCCGCAGATGCCTTCCCGGCAGTCGTGGTCAAAATGGATGGGTTCCTTGCCTTCCTTGACCAGACCTTCATTGACGATGTCCAGCATTTCCAGGAAGGAGGCGTCCACCGGAATGTCCTTGGCGGCATAGGTCTCAATGCGGCCCTTGGCGTCACGGTTTTCCTGGCGCCAGACCTTGAGAGTGAGATTGAGTGTTTTAGCCATGTTATAATCTTTCTTTTGAGTGTTAATGTATTGGCTATCTTTACTTGTAGCTGCGGATGGCAAGGTGCACGTTCTCGAAGGTCAGCGGTTCCTTGTGGAGAACAGGCAGGCTGTCCACGCCGGTGTATTCCCAGGCGGCTACGTAGGCGTATTCATCGTCGTTGCGCTTGGCTTCGCCGTCCGGCAGCTGGTATTCCACGCGGAAGTGCGCGCCGCAGGATTCCTGACGGTTCAGGGCGTCATAGCAGAGCAGCTGGGCGAATTCCAGGAAGTCGGCCACGCGGCAGGCTTTTTCCAGTTCCGCGTTGATTCCGTCCGCCGTGCCGGTTACGCGCACGTTTTCCCAGAATTCCTTGCGGAGCTGGGGAATGCGTTCAATGGCGTGGGTCAGGCTTTCTTCCGTGCGGGCCATGCCGCAGTCTTCCCACATGATGAGGCCCAGTTCCCGGTGGAAGGAGTCCACCGTCTTGGTGCCCTTCACGCTCAGGAGTTTGTTGATGCGTTCCTTCACCTCGTCTTCCGCAGCCTTGAATTCCGGGGAGGCGGTGGTGACGGCGCCCGGCTTGGTGGTCGTCAGGTAGGCGGGCAGCGTGGCGGGGATGACGAAGTAGCCGTCAGACAGGCCCTGCATCAGGGCGGAGGCACCCAGGCGGTTGGCGCCGTGGTCGGAGAAGTTGGCTTCACCGAGGACGTGCAGCCCCTTTACGTTGGACATGAGGTTGTAGTCCACCCACAGGCCGCCCATGGTGTAGTGGGAGGCGGGATAAATCATCATGGGCGTTTCATGGGGGTCGTCGTCCGTGATTTCTTCGTACATGTCAAACAGGTTGCCGTACTGGCCGTCAATCCATTCGCGGCCCATGCGCTTGATTTCATCCGCAAAGTCCAGGAAGACGCCCTTGCCGGTGATGGCCACGCCGCGGCCGTCGTCGCAGGCTTCCTTGGCGGCGCGGGAGGAAATGTCGCGCGGAGCCAGGTTGCCGAAGGAGGGATACTTGCGTTCCAGGTAGTAGTCCCGTTCTTCTTCGGGAACATCGGAAGGCTTGATTTCCTTTTTGCGGATTTTTTCCGCGGTTTCACGGGACTTGGGCACCCAGATGCGGCCGCTGTTGCGGAGGGATTCCGACATCAGCGTCAGCTTGGACTGGTAGTCGCCCTTGACCGGAATGCAGGTGGGGTGGATTTGCGTGAAGCAGGGGTTGGCGAAGAAAGCGCCGCGCTTGTAGGCCTTGTAGGCGGCGGTGACGTTGCAGCCCATCGCGTTGGTGGACAGGAAGAACACGTTGCCGTAGCCGCCCGTGCAGAGCAGGACGGTATCCCCTGCGTAGGACTTGATTTCACCGGTGACCAGATTGCGGGTGACGATGCCCTTGGCTTCGCCGTCCACCAGCACCAGATCCATCATTTCGTGGCGGGAGAACATTTCAATGTGTCCTTTGGCCACTTCCTTTTCCAAGGCCTGGTAAGCGCCCAGCAGGAGCTGCTGGCCCGTTTGCCCGCGTGCGTAGAAGGTGCGCTTGAGCTGGGCGCCGCCGAAGGAGCGGTTATCCAGCAGGCCGCCGTATTCACGGCCAAAGGGAACGCCCTGGGCCACGCACTGGTCAATGATGTTGGAGGAAACTTCCGCCAGGCGGTAAACGTTGGCTTCACGGGCGCGGAAGTCGCCGCCCTTGACGGTGTCGTAAAACAGGCGGTAAACGGAGTCGCCGTCGTTCTGGTAATTCTTGGCCGCGTTGATGCCGCCCTGGGCCGCAATGGAGTGGGCGCGGCGGGGGCTGTCCTGGTAGCAGAAGCATTTGACGTTGTAGCCAAGTTCGGCGAGCGTAGCGGCGGCGGAGGCGCCGGCCAGGCCGGAACCTACCACAAGCACCGTGTATTTGCGCTTGTTGTTCGGATTGATCAGTTTGGACTCAAGCTTGTACTTGGACCATTTGTCCTGAATAGGGCCGGAAGGAATTTTGGCATCCGGCATCCAGTCGCTTACGGGAAAATTAATCATGACTTTGAGAGGAGTTGATGGTTATTTGATGATGCCCAGAAGAACCGAGACCGGCACGGAGATGAAGCCCAGGCAGATAATCGCGCCGTAGGCGATGGCGACAAAGTTGTAAAGGGGCCGGATTTTGCGGGAATCGACGCCCACAGTCTGGAAGATGGACTGCACCCCGTGGCGCAGGTGGCTGAACAGCATCAGAACGGCCAGGATGTAGAAGGCGGAGCACCATACGTTGGAGAATCCGGCCACGATCATTTTGTACACGTCAAAGGTTTCCACCGTGCCGTCGGAAATGAAGGTGGTGAACTGGGCGGGGTCATATCCCACGCGCAGGGTGTACTGGTACAGGTGGTAGACCAGGAACACCAGGACGGTCAGGCCGGTGTAAATCATGTAGCGGGAGGAGAGCGTCGCCTTGATGGTGTTCTTGAACACGTAGGGTTCGCGGGCCGCATTGTTTTCCAGCTTCAGCTGGATAGTCAGCCAGACGTGGATGATGAAGATCACCCCAAGCCCCGCGCGAATGCCCCAGAGGGCTGCTTCCGGCATGGAGTGCAGGCCGTGGGCATAGGTGTTGATCCATTCAGGGCCTCCGAAAATGAGAAGGTTGCCTGCCAGGTGTCCCGCAAGGAACAAGACCAAACATAACCCCGTCAGAGCCACAATGATTTTGCGGCCGATGGAGGATGTCACGAATGTACATATGGTTTTTACTAGTGCATTCATAGGCGCTCTAATGAAATAAATGCGTCTCCACAAGATGCCCGGTTCAGGCACGGATGGCAAGCCTCTTCTTGAATTTCCGGCTCTTTTCGGATTTTTGAAAAGCCGTGGAAAGGCGTTGCTGTTTATCAGTTTGGAATAGTTATTATTTTGTTACCTGTTCCGGCTTGACGAGGCTTTCCGCACAGGCGTATCGTCTGTGCATGAAAAGGAGTAAAAAAGAGGTGCTGGACGCGGATTTCGCAGCGGCGCGCGCCGGCGTTCTGGATGTGGCCGCATTTCTGGACCGGGTGGACCGAGGGGAGGGAGAGGCGGATTTCCGCTACCATGCCCTGATGGAGGTTCTTCCCCTTTTGTCCGCATCCGGCCCCGGGCGTGTCCGGGCCATTCTGGAAGCCCTTTCCTACAGGGATGACGCCGTGCCGGAAACCGCCGCGGCCAAGGCGGCCTGCGGAGCTCCGAACTTCAGCAAATAGGAATCATGGCTTTTATCGAACCTCATATACATATGGTGTGCCGCACCACAGACGAATACCGGGCCATGGCGCAGGCGGGCTGCCTGGCGGTAGGGGAGCCGGCGTTCTGGGCCGGTTACGACCGTTCGTCCGTGGACGGTTTCCGGGATTATTTCGTACAGCTTACGGAAGGCGAACCCGCCAGGGCGGCCAAGTTCGGCATGGACCATTACACATGGCTGTGCATCAATCCCAAAGAGGCTCAAGACGTGGCCTTTGCACGGGAGGTAATGACGCTCATTCCGGAGTTTATTGACCGGCCCAATGTCCTCGGCATCGGGGAAATAGGGCTGAACCGGAATACTTCCCATGAAATGACCATTTTTGAAGAGCATCTGGATCTGGCGGTGCGCCTCAACCAGCTTGTGCTGATTCACACTCCCCATCTGGAAGACAAGCTGAAGGGGACCAGGATGATTCTTTCCGCCCTGAAAAACCGCCCGGATCTGGATCCCGGCCGCGTGCTGGTGGACCACTGCGAGGAACATACCTTTCCGCTGGTGAAGGAGGCCGGCTACTGGGCCGGACTGACCCTTTATCCCACCAGCAAACTGAATCCCAAGCGGGCGGCGGATATTCTGGAAATATATGGGATGGAGCGCGTCTGGGCCAATTCCGCGGCGGACTGGGGGGATTCCAATCCCCTGGCGCTGACGGCCCTGGCCTGCGAGCTCCGCAAGCGCGGTTTTTCCCGCCGGGAGGCGGAGCGGCTCCTTCTGGACAATCCGGAGGCGTTCATGGGCCAGTCCCCGAAGTTTCGGAAAGTGTCGTCCCGCTAGTCCCGTGCGCGGCGGGCAGGAAGGCCGCTAATCCCCATCCGGAAAGAAGACGGTGAAGACGGCTCCCAAAATGACTGCGGCGTCGTCCAGCAGTCCCAGCTTGTCTATTCCGGCAAACAGGAATTCATCGGGAATCAGAATATAGACGCCGGCAAGGACGAGCAGGCATATATTGCGCTTGTTGAAAAAGTGCGGTTCTTCCTTTTTGCTTTTGAAATAACGGAAAAAGCGTAGTAGCAGTTGCTGTTTCTGGTGGGTCATGGCCGGAGGATGCTGGTGAGACGGTTTTCTCCCCTTCAGCCGGGAGGAGCAGGTTGGAAAACGGAGGCTTCTTCCGGAATGGACAGGCCGTGCCGGAACGGCCTGGGCGGGGGAGCGGATTGCCGTCTAGGATGGGATGTTCCGGATGTGGGAGGAAGACTCGCTTTCCCACGTCCGTTTCCGGTTTTTTCTGCGCTGGAAAATGGATTGGCGTGGGGACCGGGCAATACCGCTGTTCCGCGGGGAGGGGCCTGCCGCACGGCGCCTGAATATCGTTTTTCCGGAAGAGGGCATTTCCCCGCCCAGCGCTTTGGCAGAGCCTTTGGGAGGGCGCCATATGGGTATGGAAAGGGCTGCCTCACGATTACATGAGGCAGCCCTGGAAAAAAGCGAGCGGACCGATGAAGCAACCTTATGCTCTGCGGCGGCGCACCATCAGCGCAGCCAGCCCCAGCAGGCCCAGCGTGGCCGTGGCGGGTTCCGGAATGCTGGCGATTTCACTCATCAGCTGACCTACCTGGTCCTGGGAAAGGCAGGAGTCATGAACGTAGAGCTGTTGGATGGCGTCGGACAGTTGGGTATCAAACAGAATCTGGTCGATAGTCGCGCTGCTGAATTTCAGGCCAGGGGAGGAATAATAGTTATCGTTGGCGCCAGCATAGATGCGGGAGCCGATATCTCCGGTGACTACAGAGATGGTCAGGAGTCCTTCCGTGCCCAGCGGAGTTGACGCGATAGGAGAGGCATATGCGGCATTGTTCCATAATCCCTGGAGTTTACGATCCGTATTCACGCCCGCACCCCAGCTTGTGCTTCCGCCTTTGGCGTTGAACAGGGCGGTATAGGTCTGCGGCGTGTTGATTTTGCCCAGGTCCAGGACCATGGTCACGGTCATGTTATTGCGATTGCTTGCAGCCGGAGTGCTAAAATTCACCCCGCTTAACGTCAGATTGTCGGCGCCTTGCGTGAGGGTAACGGAATCCTTCAGAGTGCCAAAATCCGCCGTCAGGGAGGAGAAGTCCGAATATCCCACGATGGAACTATCCAGCAGGCTGGTATCCGCAGTAGCGCTCAGGCTCATGCCGGCAGAAAGAATCAGAGTGGATAATAATTTCTTCATGATTGGTATCTTAATACTTAATAAATAAGAGAATGCGAAGGTCCAGCGCGCATTTGCGCCTGTATACCGAATTTGGAATCCGGCACGCAACGGTGAAGAAGCCCAATCAATAATGAAATCAATGGATAACAACGATGGTTCCAGCGTGACGGCAAAAGGACCAGAGGCATTAAAATACAATCATTTTCAAATAGTTATAAATACAATACATTAACTCTTAATAATTTTAATTGCTTGCGGATTCCAAATTCGATTGAGGGATTCCAAGTTTGGTGCAAACCACCGTATTCTTTTCCGTCGTCTGTCCTGATAACGGATGCCGCCTAAATAATATCCCCGGCAATGCGGCTGCCGCAGACGGCGGCTACATCCTGATCCGGTGATCATGAAAAGTTTTTACGGCTCCCCCTTGGAGAAATTCCAGAGGCGGTGCATCGTCATGACGTCCGGAATGTTCATGGGGCGCACCACGCGGAACCCGATCATGCCTCCGTCCGTCAGGTACCAGATGCTTTTAGGGTTTTGGGGATCCTGACGGTTCCAGGCGGGGTCGCTGGCGCGCCGCGCCGCGCTTCGCAGGCCGTCCGGGTCGTCTTCCCACGAACCGCCGCGCACGGTGTGGGGGGCTCCGGGGACGATGACCAGGGGGTCTTTCGCGGGCAGGCCGCTCCGCTTGCCGTAGGCATCCGGAACGTAGGAGTCCAAAACCCATTCCGCCACATTTCCGTGCATGTCCCGGAGGCCCCACTTATTCGGTTTTTTGGAGCCTGTTTTCTGGTAGCGGTCATTGGAATTGTTCCAGTACCAGCCGTACTGGTCCAGGGGGGCTTCTCCATTGCCGTAAGAGTAGGCGCCGGGGGAGCCGGCCCGGCAGGCGTATTCCCATTCCGCTTCCGTGGGCAGACGGTAGTAATGCCCGGTCTGGGCGCTCAGCCATTCGCAGAATTTGCTGGCGGCGTGATGGGACATGGAGATGGCGGGCAGACCGTGTTCATAGCCGTGGCCCATGCCCAGGTTCATGGCGGTGTAGGGGGCGGTGGGCTGCGTCACGAAGTCCCAGAGCTCGTCATCCGGCTGTTCCTCCAGAAGCTGGCCGTCCTTGGCGCGCGGACGTCCGTTTTCCATGAAGGCCGTATAAAGTTCCCAGGGGATTTCCGTTTCCGAGATCCAGAAGGGGGAGACGCTCACTTCATGCCGCGGACCTTCGTCCGGTTTCCGGTGCGGCTCTTCCGCGGGACTTCCCATAAGGAACGTTCCTCCCGGTATGGCGACCATGCGCAGGGAAGCTCCCGCCGCAGGCACCGTTTCCGTGTAGGATTCAGCATGTGCCGGATTTCCGGAAGCTTCAATGAGCTGATGGATTTGGCGCGTCGTGCCGACCAGTTCCCGGGACGGCAGGTCATCCGGAACGGGAAGGGAAGCTCCGGCAGCGCGGTCCAGCTCCCGCTTTTGCAGCGCGGAACGGCTTTCCCCCCACTGGCGCGCGCTGGTAATGCGCGCGGCATCTTCCGTGGCCGGGCGGGGGGAATTTTCTTCCCGGCACCCGGCCAGCAGGGCGCTTCCTCCCAGAAAGCAGGAAACAAGGAAAATGCCGCGCATGGAATGGTAAGAACCGGAAGGCCCTACATGGTCATGCCCCCGTCGCAGGCAATGACCTGTCCGGTAATGTAACGGGCATCGTCAGAGGCCAGGAAGGCCGTCAGGGCGGCGATGTCTTCCACGGAGCCTTGTTCCTTCAAAGGAATTTTCTTAACGATTTCTTCCTTGAGATTGTCGGGAATGGCGTTGGACATTTCCGTGGAGATGAAGCCGGGAGCAATAGCGTTGCACGTGACTTTGCGCGGAGCGAATTCCTGGGCCAGGGATTTGGTGAAGCCGATGAGACCCGCCTTGGAAGCAGCGTAATTGGCCTGGCCGATGTTGCCGACGAGGCCGATGACGGAGCTCATGTTGATGATGCGCCCGGCCGGGGATTTCATCAGAACGCGCTGGAGGGCCTTGACCGTATTGAACGCGCTTTTCAGGTTGGTGTCCAGAACGGCGTCCCAGTCTTCCTCCTTCATGCGGAGCATCAGGGTGTCCCTCGTGATGCCGGCGTTGTTCACCAGGATGTCAATCTGCGGGAAGTCTTTCAAAATGGCGGCCATGGTTTCCTGAACGGCCGCGTAATCCGCTACGTCGCAGGGGTAGGCCTTGCAGGAGTCCGGAAATTCCCTGTTGATCTCTTCTGCGGCTCCCCCGCAGCTGGACGGGCTGCGGCTGATCAGGATGACCCTGGCTCCTTCCGAAGCGAAGCGGCGCGCGACGGCATTGCCGATTCCGCGGCCCGCGCCGGTAACGATGGCTGTTTTACCTGCTAACTTTTGCATGCTGCCCACAGTAAACCCGTTTTTCACGGTTCCGGCAAGCTTGAAATGGACCTGGTCGCGCAGGAGCCCATACGGGGAAAAGGCTACCCGGAAATGAAAGAGGGGAAGGAAACGGGGCGGAGGAGGCTACTGTTCATCTTCTTCATTTTCCCGGATTGTCCGGGAGGGCGCACCGCCTTCATCCTGTCTTTTAAGGAAGGATGAAATTCATGGCAGGGAAAGGGGAGTTGAAGAAGGGCCTCTATTCCGCCGTGACGCCGCCTTTCTCATCATCCAGAATGCCCGACTTTTCCAGATAGTAGTCATATCCGCCCGCGTAGGCGGTGATGGTTCCCCGGTTCACATGCAGGGTTTTTTGCGCCAGGGAGCGGATGAAGTGCACATCGTGGGAGATGAAAACCAGTGTTCCTTCATAATGCTTCAGAGCCTGCACCAGGGCTTCCACGGACAAAAGGTCCAGGTGGGTGGTCGGTTCGTCCATCAGCAGAAGATTGGGCGGGTCCACCAGGAATTTGACCAGGCTGAGCCGCGATTTCTCCCCGCCGGAAAGAACGCTGACGCGTTTTTCCACATCCAGCCTCCGGAACAGGAAGGAACCCAGGATGGAGCGCGCTTCTTCCTCCCGGATTTCAGCGCTGCATTTCATAATTTCCTCCAGCACGGTATTTTCCGGGTTCAGGTTTTCCGTTCGCGCCTGGGAGAAGTAGCCGATGCGCGTGGTGGTGCCGGGAGTGCGCTGCCCGGAGTCAATGGGGATGATGCCCGCCAGGATTTTCAGCAGAGTGGATTTGCCCGCGCCGTTCGGGCCTACGAGAACAGTGCGTTCCCCGCGTTCCACCAGCAAGTCCAGGTTTTCATAAACCCTGCGGTCGCCATAGGATTGGCAGACTTTCTCCAGCTCAATGACTTTCTGAGTGCTGCGCGGCGGCTGGGGGAAGTTGAATTTAAATACTTTCCTGCGGGCTACCGGTTTTTGGATGAGCTTCATCTTTTCCAGCTGCTTGATGCGGCTCTGGACCTGTCCGGCCTTGGAATTAATGGAGCGGAAACGGTCAATAAATTCCTGGATGTGCGCTATTTCCTTCTGCTGGTTGCGGTAGGCCGCCTGAAGCTGTTCGAAGCGCACGTCCTTCTGTTGGAGGAAGTCCGAGTAGTTGCCGCGGTATTCCACCAGCTCTTCATTGTCGATGTCGTACACGCTCTCCACCAGTTCGTCCATGAAATCCCGGTCGTGGGAAATCATCAGGATGGCTCCGGGGTAGTTTTTCAGGTATCGCTGGAGCCACAGCAGGGACAGGAGGTCCAGGTGGTTGGTAGGTTCGTCCAGCATCAGGAGGTCCGGCTCCAGGACAAGGAGTTTGGCCAGGTACGCGCGCATGATCCAGCCGCCGGACATTTCCCGGGCGGGGCGGTGGAAGTCGCTTTCCCGGAAGGCCAGCCCTTTGAGAATTTTCTTGGCTTTGGGCTCCAGCTGGTAACCGTTGGCGGCGTTGAAGGTGTCAATGGCTTCCGCGTACTCCGGCGTATCTGTCTTGTTGGCGTTTTCCGCCGTCCGGATGATGTGGATGGCCTGTTCCATTTCCGGCGTGATGCCCAGGGCGATTTCCAGCACGGTTTCATCCTTGGGTTCGCTGGCTTCCTGGGGAAGATAGCCTACGATGGCGTATTCATCCATGCTGATGGAGCCTTCGTCCGGCGCGTCTTCTCCCAGAATCATGCGGAACAGGGTGGATTTGCCCGCTCCGTTGGGGCCAACCAGAGCTACCCGTTCCCCCCAGTTAATGGTCATTTCCGTTTCCCTGAACAGGGTTCGTCCGGCGTGGGATTTCGTGAGATTTTTGATTGTCAGCATGGTAAAGAGAGACCGTATTCTACCGGGACGCAAAGGGGAAGGCAAGAGCCGTCAGGGCGGAGGCCGGCATTTTTGAAAGCTTTACTGGATTTTTGCGCGTAGTCTGGTAGCCTTGGCGCGCCATGCCGACCATGCAGACATTCAGGCTTTTGCTTGCTGCCGCCCTTTTGTGCGGATGGAGTTCCTGCTGTACTCCTCCGGCGGAGGATTATCTACAAAAACCTTACGTGCAGCAGCAAATGTCCGGGTTGGCAAATGCCTTCCTGGCGCTGCTTCCGCCGGACAAGGCCGTTCTTCCCGCTGCCGGAGCGGAGGCCAGGTGGCTGGCGGACACGGCTGTAGCCCAGTCCGCCGCGATTGCCCGGGACAACAGGACGGTGCTGTTTGGCTGGCTGAACAACATTCTGGTCAATTCCAACCTGCGCGACAGGGGGCTGTGCTGGCAGGTCCAGCAGGATTTGTACCGGGATCTGCGCCGCCGGCCCGTGAAGTATTTCCGCGTAGGGCTGACGATTCGAGACCGTGGAACGGGCAGGGAGCACAGTTGCGTGTATGTCAATGCCGCCGGGAAGGGATTGCAGGGTTCCATTGTGCTGGATGCCTGGAAGAACTGCGGCCATCTGGTGACGCTGACCCAGAAAGACCGGGAAGGCGGCAAATGGGAGGAAGACTGGCGGGAGCCGTTTGTTTCCAAAGCCTTTCCGGAGGGGCATTCCTACGGCATGGAACATCACCTGGTCTGGCCCGGGTGGGCCAGGAAACGCCCCATGCTGGTTCAACGGATATTCCAGTCTGACCAGCGGAATGAGGCGAAGGCGGGCGCCTCTGAATAAAGGAGCCGCCTGCTCCGGCCGGAGCAGGTACACGGCGCTGCGCGACGGTGGTTGACGCCTGCGCGGCCGTATATGCAGGCGCCTGTTGCGGTAGCCGCCATTTTTAAGTAAACATTCCGGCGGAATCGGCAAATGGCGGCGGGAGCCAGGGTTCAGGGCAAATAAAAACGCACTCAGTGCGTACACCGAGTGCGGATTAATTGGATGATTTGCTAGTGTTGCAGGGCAAAACCCCGCTGCAAACTTACTTGCCCTTGGCCTGCACAACCGGAGCGGGAGCAGGAGCGGTGGTTTGCTGTTGCTGCTGCTGCTGGGAGCAAGAAGCGACCAGGCAAGCGGCGCCGGCGATGGCGAGGATAGCGATGTTCTTCATAATTCGAATTAAATACAGTGTTTATTAACTACTGGAACCTCCGCATCCACGGAGGTTTGCTGGGACCAATGTAAATGGTGGCAAGTAGAAATCAAGAGATTTTCTTGTTCCATGTCACGGCATTACAGAAAAGAGCAGGACCCCCGGTTTCTGGAGTCCTGCTCTTGTTGACGCGTTATGGAAAACGGTTTGTTTCAACCCCGTTTTTTACGCTTGCAGACTGGCCCCAAGCTCAATGATCGAGTAGTCTCCGTCCGGTCTCCGGTACACGATCTGGAGCACGTCGCGCCGCGCATTCCTGTAGAGCACGAAGGGCTTATCGGAAAGTTCCAATTCCATGATAGCCTCTTCCTTGTAAAGCTTTTTGAGATTGTAGCTTTCTCTGTGAATGAGCAGGGGTTCCGGGTCTTCCTGGGAATCTCCGGGGTAATCCAGCACGGAATCGTCATATACCGTTTCATCCAGTTTGCGGATAGTTTCCTGGTGATGGGGACGGAAATTCTTCATCAGGCGCGTTTTATGCTTGCGCATGCGGCGCATGATTTTGGTGATCGTCTCATCAACGCAGGCGTACATGTCCGTCCCTTCCGTGGACGCATCAATGGTGATATGGTCTGAACAGAACAGGATTACCTGGGAAATCTTGCGGTCGCGTTGCACATCAAGCAATACTTTAACCTCCATAATGCGCGGGAAATCCAGGCGGATCCCCTCAATCTTTTTCGTTACGAATTCCCGAATCGCGTCTGTGACTTCCACGTGGCGCCCCGTGATCGTAATGGGTGTGTTTACGTTTACCTTTTGCATTGTCGTACCTCTTTCTAGTTGATGTTAATGCGCGGACTCCCGGTCCGCACCTTTCAAGATATACAGATTTGACAATGTTTGTCGAGGAATCCTTTCTTTTTTTCGTGTGTAGGGAAAGGCGTTTTTCCTTTTCCGTTCCCATTTGCCGGAACCGGGCGGCTCTCCTACCTGTTGTGAGCCAATCAATCGGGGAGCGGCTGTTCCCGTTTATTGCCTTCCTGCGTCTCCGGAATGCGTTTCAGGGCTTCTGTCATACAACTGCGGGCATAAAAAAATTATTTGAAAGTACTTGACATGCCGCGGAAATGGATTATAACGGCTGTGCACTCCTCTACGGATGCTCTCTAAATCGCGGGATGGAGCAGCCAGGTAGCTCGTCAGGCTCATAACCTGAAGGTCGCAGGTTCAAATCCTGCTCCCGTAACCATTTGAAGGCCCTGCAAGCAATAAGCTTGCGGGGCTTTTTCGTTACGGTTGGAAAAGCATCCGGCAGGTATTGGGAACCTGTTGTTTTCGAGAGCTTTTTGACTTTTCAAGCTGCCGGGGTATGGCAGGCCGGCCCGCAAGATCGTGGAACGTGTATTTAATTCCGGCGACCGGGATTTGGAATCCATCATGACTCCGTGGGGAATATGGCATGGCTGGATGCCAGGCTGGCGGAGGATGGGATTTCCGCAGTCGTGAACCGGGGTTTTTCTCACAAGTATCCTGTGGCTAACGGTTCCCAGGACCATGGCACGGTTTTGTTGATGGACCCGCGGCATTCCGCCGCGCAGGAGGGCAGTTTCCGGAGCCGGGGGAATAGGTCGCCAGAGGGTACCCATAAGGGCTTCAGCGCGCTTGATTCATTTGACGATGTGATGCCGTGGAGAAGAAATAATGTCATCATGGAAAGATAACCTTCTGTGAGCAGGTATTTTATGAACGTGTGGAGCAATGGCGCGCCGTTGCTGCCGTCTTTGACCTTGTTACGATTAAGGACAAAGGGTATGGTGCTGCAAGGTAACCTGCGCCATTAGACGGCACAATGAATGAAAGCGGTCTGCTGCCCGTCGGGAAACGGCTGTTTGCGTCCTTCCCGCGATTCCGCTCCGCTGAATAACATAAAATACTACAATAATGGGAAACTCAATAGACCATGGCATGTTCCGGAATTCCGTCCTGCTGGCTTTCGGATTGTCCATTTCCTTCTCGGGCTTCGCACTTGCCGCATTGGAAGAGCCGGTTCCTGAACAACAGGTTCAGGCCGTTGAAGGCGCCAGGAAAATCAATCCTGCCGCCGTGGAAGTGCTGCTTGACAACAACCGCCGGATGACGCTTGATTTTTACGGAGATAACGTTTTCCGTATTTTCAGAGATGACAAAGGCGGCATTATCCGCGACCCCAAGGCGGAACCGGAAGCCCGCATTCTGGCGGACAATCCCCGGAAGCCGGTTTCCCGGCTGGATGTGGACCAGAAGGGCGATGCGGTTGTCATCACTACGGGGAAGGTCAGGATTGAGATAAATAAAAAGACCTCTCTTTTCAAGGTGATCAATCTGAAGGATCATTCCGTGGTGGCGGAGCAGGCATCCCCCATCCTTTTTGAAAAGGGCAGGACCAGTTTTTCCCTGAAGGCGAAGCCGGACGAATATTTTTACGGCGGCGGCGTGCAGAATGGCCGTTTTTCTCACAAGGGAAAGGTCATTGCCATAGAAAACCAGAACAGCTGGACGGATGGCGGCGTGGCTTCCCCCACTCCTTTTTACTGGTCCACCGGCGGGTACGGCGTCATGTGGCATACCTTCAAGAAAGGGCAGTATGATTTCGGCTCCAGGGAAGAGAATCTGGTTAACCTCTCGCATGATGAAAATTATCTGGACGTCTTTTTCATGGTCAGCGACAGTCCCGTCAGTCTTTTGAGGGATTTCTACCAGCTTACCGGCGCTCCCGTTCTGCTGCCCAAGTTCGCCTTTTACCAGGGGCATCTGAACGCCTATAACCGGGATTACTGGAAGGAAGATGAAAAGGGCATCCTGTTTGAGGACGGGAAACGGTACAAGGAAAGCCAGAAGGATAACGGAGGCATTAAGGAATCCCTGAACGGGGAATTGAACAATTACCAGTTTTCCGGCCGCGCCGTCGTGGACCGTTACAAGGCCCATGACATGCCGCTGGGATGGCTTCTGCCGAACGACGGCTACGGAGCCGGGTACGGCCAGACGGATACCCTGGACGGCAATATCGCGAATTTGAAGAGCTTGGCGGACTACGCCAGGAAGAACGGCGTGGAAATCGGGTTGTGGACCCAGTCCGACCTGCATCCCAAGCCGGAAATCAGCGCTTTGCTGCAGCGCGATATCGTGAAGGAGGTGCGGGACGCCGGAGTGCGCGTGCTGAAGACGGACGTGGCCTGGGTAGGCGCGGGCTATTCCTTCGGGCTGAACGGCATTACGGATGTGGCCCAGATCATGACCTACTACGGGAACAACAGCCGCCCGTTCATCATTTCCCTGGACGGCTGGGCGGGAACCCAGCGGTATGCCGGCATCTGGTCGGGCGACCAGACGGGCGGCGTCTGGGAGTACATCCGTTTCCATATCCCCACCTACATCGGCTCTGGTCTTTCCGGGCAGCCCAACATCTGTTCGGACATGGACGGCATTTTCGGCGGCAAGAACCCGCTGGTGAATGTCCGCGATTTCCAGTGGAAAACGTTCACCCCCATGGAACTGAATATGGATGGCTGGGGCGCCAATGAAAAGTATCCCCATGTCTTCGGGGAACCTTATACTTCCATTAACCGGTGGTATCTCAAGCTCAAGTCGGAATTGCTCCCGTACGCCTACAGCATCGCGGAGGAGTCCGTTTCCGGACTGCCCATGATCCGGGCCATGTTCCTGGAATATCCCAATCCCTACACGCTGGGGAAGGCGACGCAGTACCAGTTCCTGTACGGCCCCTATTTTCTGGTGGCTCCCATTTACCAGGAAACCAGGGCGGACGAGGAGGGAAATGACGTCCGCCACGGCATTTACCTGCCGGAAGGACAGTGGATCGATTATTTCACCGGGGATTTGTATGAAGGCGGCAAGATTTACAATGACGTTGACGCTCCTTTGTGGAAGCTGCCCGTGTTCGTCAAGAACGGCGCGATTATTCCCATGGCTAACCCGAGCAACAATGTCTCGGAAATTAATCCGAACCTGCGCATTTACGAGCTTTATCCGCACGGCAGCACTTCCTTCACCGTGTATGACGACGACGGCGTGACGGAAGAATACAGGGCCGGCAAAGGCGTCCGCACCCTGGTTGAATCCCGGACGGACGACAAGAACAACGTGACCGTCACCGTTCATCCGGCGGTGGGGGATTTCAACGGCTTCCAGAAGAAGAAGGCCACGGAGTTCCGCATCAACGTGACGCAGAAGCCGTCCGGGGTTTCCGCCAAAATCGGGGAAAACAGCGTCAACCTGGCGGAGGCGAATTCCATGGATGAGTTCAAGTCCCGGGAGAATGTTTATTTTTATGACCGGGCTCCCAACCTGAACAGATTCGCGACGAAAGGAAGCGATTTTGAGAAAAAGGCGATTGCCGGGAACCCTCAATTGCTGGTGAAGCTGGGCGCGGCAGATATTACGGCGGCCCCCACGGTGCTTTCCGTGGAAGGGTTCCGGTTTGAACCCGCTGAAAAGTACCGTCTTTCTTCCGGCGCGCTGACCGCTCCCGCCAACGCCGTGGTGACGGAGGAAAACGCGGCGGCCTATACCCTGAAGCCCACGTGGGACGCCGTTCCGAATGCCGATTTCTATGAAATCGAATTCGGCGGAATGCTGTATACCACCATCAAAGGGACGGAATTCCTGTTTGAGGATTTGGAGGCTGAGACGCCTTATTCCTTCAAGGTGCGGGCCGTCAACAAGGACGGCCATTCCGCGTGGACGGCTGTCAGCGCGAAGACGAAGGCCAATCCGCTCGAATTCGCCATTCCTGGAATTGAGGGCGAGACGAGCGTCGAAAGCCAGGGCAATTCCCTGGTGAAGCTGTTTGACTTCAAGGAAAAGGATGCCTGGCACACGAAGCATGGCGAGAAGGCCGTGCCGTTTGACCTGGTCATGGATTTGAAGACCATCAACAAGCTTGAGAAGTTCCATTACGTTCCCCGCGAGGACGGCGGCAACGGCACATTGCTGAAAGGTGCCGTCTATTACAGCATGGACCGGGAGAACTGGACGAAGGCCGGCACGTTCCAATGGGACAAGAATGGCGACGTGAAGGTATTCAGCTTCAAGGATGCCCCCACGGCGCGCTACATCAAGCTGAATGTCACGGAAGGCGTGGGCGACTATGGCTCCGGCAGGGAAATCTACGTCTTCAAGGTGCCGGGCACGGAAAGCTATCTGCCGGGCGACATCAACAATGACGGCAAGATCGACCGAAACGACCTGACCTCCTACATCAACTATACGGGGCTGCGGAAAGGCGATTCCGACTTTGAAGGCTACATCAGCAACGGAGACATCAACAAGAATGGCCTTATTGACGCTTACGATATTTCCGTGGTAGCCACCCAGCTGGAAGACGAAGCCGACCAGCCGCAGGAAGAAGACGCCAAGAAAGACGGGGAAGAGGATAAGAAGGAAGGAGACGACGAGAAGAAGAAAGCCGCCGGGGAGGCAAAGAAGAAAGCCTGTGTGGATGGAAAGCTTCTGCTCAGCGCCGATAAGAAGAGGTACGCCAGGGGAGACGCCGTCAGGGTGACCGTGAAGGGCCGGAACCTCCGTCTGGTGAATGCCCTGAGCTTCGCCCTCCCGTACGATCCCAAGGATTTGGAATTCGTGGGCGTGGAGGTTAAGAACATGAAGAAGATGGAGAACCTGACGAACGACAGGCTTCATACGAACGGAACCAAGGCCCTGTACCCCACCTTCGTCAACATCGGGGACAAAGAGCCTGTGGAGGGAACCTCCGAACTGTTTGTGCTGAAGTTCAAGGCCCGCCGCGACATGAAGTTCCAGCCGAAGCTTACGGACGGCATGGTGGTGGATAAAAAACTGAACACCAAAAAATTGTAATTGAACATCCTGAGGCGGCTCCATGCCCGGCCGGACAATGGCCGCGCATGGAGCCTTCCGTTCCGGCAGGACGTTGTCGCAGCGTTTCCCACTGCGGAGCGGCATTTTTACGCATATTCCAGAGCTTCCCGGACAGAGCGGCAACGGGGAGATATTTTCTGCCCTGCTTTTCCGGGGTGCGGAAGCAGGGCGCCTGCCCCGGCCATTGAACAATGGAAGGCTTGCCATTTCCGTGGCTGCCGCTTCTTCATGCGGCGGCCATCCTCTGGGCGGGGATGGCCGTTCAGGGAGGGATTTGCTGACTGCCTGTAGGGCGGCGGAAGGAGAATCGGAGCCGGGGTGCCTGTCCAATGAGGATGGGCCTGTCCGGCATCCTCAAGACCGGTTCCTCACCGCCGGATGAAAGGGGGCGGCTGATAACCGTTCCGGCCAATAGGAAATTCTTTCCTGTAACCGGGGCCGGAAGAATTCTATCCGAGGAATTGGAAAATGGCGGCTGAAGGCAGATAAAGGCGGAAATTTCCTGTCTGTCCGAAAGACTGGATTTTGGTTTCAAAAGGCCATTTCTGTTATTCATTGAGAGATTTATTGATGCTTTAAAGTTTTTGTTATGATTTTTGAATGACCGTTCAATTTATTAAAGTCACGAAAAAAGATAGGGTCTGCTATGCTCCGGTGCCGGAGCCGGTGGAAGAAGGGGACAAGCTGGAAATCATGGAAATGAAGGATGGGGGGCTTTTCCCGGCGGCAGGGAAAAACGCAGGGATTTCCCTGTCCCGGAATCCCATGGTATTCGTTAAAATGAATGACGGATTCCAGCGCATCCTGATGAAGCATATCCTGTATGTGGAAGCGGGAGGAAGCTATTGCACGCTGCACGTGCACGGCATGCCGTCCATCCTTGTTTCCGCTCCTCTGGCGCGGGTATCCGAGCATCTGGATGGGGAATATTTTATTCGCGTGCACCGTTCCTACCTGGTTAACAAGCTGCATATAGAATCCATTGCGGGCAATTTCCTCCAAGTAGGCGTCGTTGCCATTCCCATCAGCAAATTCATGAAGAAAAAAGTGCTGGGCAGTTTGAACATGCTGTCGTTTTCCAAATAGGCGCCGGGGCGCCGCGCAGACTTCTGCGGCGTTCCCGGAAAGCGAAACGGAACGGCCGGAAAGGCGGGGTGGAAGCAGAACCGGAATGACCGCATGATTCACGACGTCGCCGGAAGGCGGCATATCAATGAACCTGAACCAGAAATAGAAATAAATAATGGCAATTGACAAATCAGCAGCAGAGACAGCGACTTCTTCCCTGCAGTCGCTGCCCTTCGGCAACATCATCGGCGGTCCCCTCGTTGCCTGTGTGGAAGCACAGGCCCAGGCGGCCCGGACTTCCTGGGAATTCATCCAGAACGTGGGCCTGTACTCGGATGGGGAAGAGAAGAAGACGGTGAACGTTTCCTTCCAGTTCATCAAGGACGGCCACATGGCTCAGATTACGGTTCCCCTTCTGACCATCGTCCCCATCCCCTACATCGCCATTAATTCCATCGACATTAATTTCAAGGCGAATATCAGCGCGTCCGCCGCCAGTATGGAAACGGAAACTTCCTCCACTGCCGCCGACGTCAACGTGTCCGCTTCTGCCAGATGCTTCTGGGCGCGCGGCAGCATGAATGCCAGCTACTCCAGCAAAAAGGACTCTTCCGCGACCAGGGATTCCAAGTACAGCGTGGAATACACCATGGACGTTGCCGTCCATGCCGGGCAGGACAGCATGCCCGCCGGGATGGCCAAAGTGCTGGAAATGCTGAACAACAGCATTTCCGTCGTGTCTCCGGATGGTTCCCTGGACGTGCAGCATGCCATTCAGGAAGACGGAACCGTGAAACTGGTAGCCTCCTACAAGAACAAGGAGGGCCTGTTTGATCCGGAAGCCATCACTCTCCGGATAGGCGAAGCGACGGAAACGTTCGAAAACGGCGCGGGGAATGAATCCAGGATTGTGAAGACGGATTCCGGCAAGGAATACACGCTTTCCCGGGAAGACGCCAGAAACTGCACGGTGAGCGCTGGAGAACTTAAGAAGAAGGTGGCTGTAGGCGCCTGATAACCGAACCATAACGATTTCTCCTCCATTCCAGAGCCATGTCCCGTCTTCATCTCATCGTGGAATCCCTGCTGAAGGACATTATTGAAGCGCAGCACGCGGCGAACTGCCATGCGGCATCACTGGCGCGCCAGTATGGGAAAAGAGGCCGCGCGTGCGGCTTTCCGCTGCCCAGCGCCCAGATAGGTTCCCTGGAATTCGATTTGAAGTATGCGGTGACGGGGACTTCCGGGGTGGAGGAGAAACTGGTTGCGGACACGGAGCAGTGGAGATTGTTTTGTCAGGAACTGGAAGAGAGAGCGCCGGCGTTTGCCATCCGTTCCATTGTGATGGCCGTGGTGCATTCCAGTCTTCCGGACGACGAAGCCAGAAGCGACTTTTCAAGCCTGCTGGCCAGGGAGGAACAGTGGAAAAAGAATTTCTGCTCCTACCTGCGGAAGAAAATTTCCGCAGTCGTTTCCACCCATGAAGGCTCGCTTCTGAAAGCGGAAACCGGGCTGGACAGAGGGCTGCTGCTGGAGATTCTGGCAGGCGTCGCGGAGAAGGAGTTTATGGACAATCCGGATCTGGAGGATCTGTTCCGGGGAACCCGGGGGGACGACCTCAGGCAGGAATGCCGCGCGAATCTCCGGGAGGGCCTTTCCTCCTTCCTGGCCGCCCTGGCGGAAAAGTACGTTTTCACCAGGCAGGAAAGCAATGTGGTGGTGGACGTGGAAGTGGAGGCGGACAAGCTAAAAAAGATGCCGGAGGAAGCCGTGCAGACTCTGCGCCTGAATATATCCCCTGTTTCCCTCCCCTCTGTTCTGGCGGAGCAGAATGACGTCTCCGGAGTGTCCGCGCAACAGTGATACGATGATGAGTGATTCTGCAAACAACAAGGTGAACGGGCACATTATGAGCCTGCAGCAGCTGATTTCAGCCCCGCTGGTCGCAACGATTGATGCGGACGCCATGTCCACGGAACGTTACATGAAGCATTTCATGTCCCTGGCCTTTGAGTCCTATAATCCTGCGGACGGGTCCACAGGGGCGTTGAGGTTGATCAGCTTCAACTTTACGGACAGCGACGCTTCCGGCGGCGCGGAAAAGAAGGTCAGCGTGCCGCTCATCAGCCTGGTGACGCTGCCGCTGCTGCAAATCAAGCAGGCGGATTTTGATTTTGACATCAATATCATTGACGCAATAGCTTCCGCTCCGAACGAACATTTCTCCCTGAACAGGGGAGAGGTGGAGTCACCCGGCGGAAAGGAGAAGCATGAAGGGCTGAATTTTCGGGCCTCCCTGGCTCCGCAGTCCGGGAGAGGCGCTTCTTCCTCCCTTCAGGCGAACATGAAAATTCATGTCTCCATGCAGCAGGCGGACATGCCTTCCGGCTTGTCCCAATTTCTCCAGCTGGCTTCCAGGCCGCATTATGAGGACTCTCCCTCCCGGGAAAAGAAATGATTAATTGAAAAAAACAACATGGACCAGAAAACAACTTATTCCTACCAGCGCACTCCGGGGCTTCCTTGCCCCAAATGCGGAGTGTATTTCCCCACGACCATTCCGGACTTGCTGTCCGGCTCCATCAGGTGCCCCCATTGCGGCCTGGCGCTTTCCATTGACCGGAAGGCGTCCGATCATGCTATGCAGGCCCTGGAAAAATTTCAGAACGCATTGGACAAGCAGCTTCCCTCCGCCTCCCTGTCATGAAGAGACTGTTGATTATCATGTCCGCCGTGCTGTGCATGGCTCTTCCATCCCTGTCCCCGGCGGAGATGCGGCAGCAGGAACCCCGCCAGCTTGCCGCAGCCTGGCAGGAAGTGAAGAAGCAGATAGCGGACGACGGACAAACCATCCGTGTGAGGGACGGCATTCAAGCGCTTGAACTCCTGGCGGAGCTGGGGATTTCTTCCGTTCCGGAGGACGGCGTCAGGCTGTCCCGCGGCAGCCTGACCATTGTGGTCACGCGCGGGAAAAAAGAGGACGGGGTTTTTTACGTGCTGGCCGTTAAGGAAGAAGGGGGCGCAAGCTTGGAAGTGAAGATGGTTCCTGCCTCCTGATTTGCCGGAGGGGGCATCCCTTCAGAAAAGGAAGGTCATTCATTTTCAAAGTTCCACACGCGGCGGCGGGCGTTTTTCTTCGTCCGTCCGCCGTTGGCTTTCCGGAAGGGGTCAAAAAGAAAATCCAGCCCGTTCCCTTTCAGCAGCAGGCACTGTTCCATCAGGCGGCCCAGTTTTCCTTTCGGGAACCCCTTGGCCTGGAACCAGGCCAGATATTCCTGGGGGACATCCATCAGCGGACATCCCCTGGGGGGATATTTGGCAGGACCGTACATGCCGAAAGGAATGCGGGTCTGCGCGATTTCCTCCACCAGTTTTCTCAAATCTTCCGCGTCCGGTATTTCAGGATCGTTCATAGATTGTTCATCATAAATGGTTGCAGGCATTCCGCCAGCTTTTCCGGCGTTTCCAGGGGAAGCCGGTGCCCGGCATGAGGGATGATGACGGCTTGTTCTCCCGTCATGCGCCGCGCCAGGGTGCTGAATCTGGCGTCGCGCTGTCCGGCAATCCAAAGCTGGGGAACAGGGGATTGCCTCAAAAGCGGAGCCAGGTTTTCCTGTGCGCCCACAGACCAGTCAATAAAGGCGCGGGAGATGGATTTGCGCCACGGTTTCAGGGAAGAACGGTCCGGAGGCGGCGGACCGCCTTCAAATACGCCCTGGGCATCCCATTCCTTCAAAAAATTTTCCCAGGGAGCGGAGAGGCATTGGACGGCCCATTCCGCATCCTTCGCCCGCCGCGCCGCCCGTTCCGCTTCATGTTCCAGGCCGGGATTGGCGCTGACGAATATGGCTCCTTTCCAGAGAGGGGGATGAGCCAAAACGGCCTGCATGGCCAACCTGCCCCCCAGGGAATAGCCGCAGAGGAGGGGGCGGCGATCCTGGGAGGCTATTTCGGAACACAGCACGCGGCCCATATCCTTCAAACTCTTGGGGCAGCATTCCAGATACTTCCAGAGGTTCAGAGCGCGAGCCTCCACACCTCCGGCATGAAGAAAATCCATGACGGGTTTCCAATCCGCCGGAGAACCCAGATTGCCGTGCAGAAGCCAAATCATGGTCGGAACCGCTTTTCTATTTGACGCCGTAGCCGGCGAGTCCGTTCATAAACATCTGGACGGAAATCATGATGAGCACCATGCCCATCATCCGTTCCAGGGCGATTGTCCCTTTTTCCCCCAGCAGGCGCAGGAACTTCTGGGCGATGAAAAGCACTATTCCGGAGAGGAACCAGGCAGTTACAATGGCCCCGGCATAAGTCATCTGGGAAATGCTGTCCGGAGTCTGGGAGGCGTGCAGCATAATGATGGACAGGGAAGAGGGGCCGGCCATCAGGGGCATGGCGATGGGAACAATAAAGGGTTCGTCCTTTCCGTCCGCCCGGCCGGAGGAAGAAAGCATATCCCTGGCGGGGAAGACCATGCCCAGCGCTACGAGAAACAGCAGGATGCCTCCGGAAATGCTCAGGGTGGAGGGTTGCAGCCCCAGCAGGTTCAGCAGGAATTTCCCGGAAAAGAAGAAAAGGAGCAGCAGGCTCAACGCAAATGCAAGTTCCCGCATCAGAATAGTCTTCTGTTGCGCGGGAGAGTATTTTTTCAGCATTCCCTGAATCATGGGTGCCAGACCCACCGGGTCGATGACGATGAACAGAAGAATAACAGTGGAAAGGAAATCCTGCATGGAATATGCCCCGTTGTAAACGATGCGGGCGTGTACGTCAAAGGGAACCGCCAGCAGTGGAAATTTTCTCTGCCCGGATTGCTATTTTCTTCACCAGTGCAGGAGCCGGGCCTTTATGCCTGGAAAGCGATTTGAGGAATTCTGGGGAAACTTTGCGTAGGAGACCATAGCTTTTTAATAAAACAGAAAAGCTATTAGCGCAAGAATCCTTTGGGCGACCGGCGTGACAAACTAAATTCTGCCTTCCCTACATACACCCTCCGAGCATCGGGATACGAACTTTCATCCCTGAAACGTACTTCCAGCTCATAGTTCTGACCATTGCGAAGACGGTCAAAATACATCAGCAACAGGTAAGCTTCCTTGATGGGGACTTCATGTTTTTCTCCCGGCTTCAACGTAATGAAGCGCATCAAAGCCGCTACCCGTTCGATTTTATAACCGGCTCCATAACAGGCTATTGGATTCTCTATTTCGCCCACTCTGTACCCATATCTTTTCCCTCCCGCTTTTTTCCATATTTCGATACGGATATTAGGGCCGTCATCCTTGAGGGGATAGAAGTCGTCGAACAGGCGCACGGTCTTTTCGCCCTTGTTCGTGAACACCAGTTTGAAGTCAGGGAACGTCTCCCTCGCGTCAAACCGGGTCTTTTCCATCACCACGGAGCATTCCACTCCGTTGTCGGCCATGTCCCCCCACGCCGCGGCATGGAGGGACAGGCTTGCCAGAAGTACTAAATACCGGAAGATTTTTTTCATTGCAGCGCGAGCCTGGCCGTCGCCCGGAGCATCCCCCGGAAACAACCTTCACCCTGCTGATTATAGTAGCACGTTTCGAGTTCACAAGAACATTGTTTCCAGCCTTCCAGATCGACTTCATCCAGACACACCGGAATCGTGACGCTGTATTCCCGGCCGGGGGCCAGTTCCCGGTAGTTCAAGGAACGATTGAAGGTTATTTTCCCGCCTGTCCTGTTCAGGACGCGGAAGTTCCCCCGTTCCGTCCTCAACACCGTCAGGAAGAAATAATCAGCCGTCTCATCGTTGATTTCGTCCGGAATCCGGACAGGTTCGTTTCCTTCATTGCGGAAGCGGACTGTGATTCTGCCTTCCCTGAACCGGGAGGTATCCGCCATGGAGAGGGTCAAGGGCGCCGGTTCCTCCGCAGCAGCCACGCTGCGGGCATACATGCCGTTGACGGGCGGAAGGAAACAGGGCGGTTCAATCGTTCCCGGTTCCGTGACTTCATCGGGTACTCTGCTCCACCCATTGGCCTTTGCCTGGGCAATAATCTTCCGGGTTGCCTCGTTCAGAACTTTTTGTCCGGCACAGTAGGGACGGTCATTGGCCTCATCCGGCAATACTTTGATATAGTTATAGACAGCTTCAAAATACGTATTACTCAACTCGGTAACGAATGGCTTCATATTTTCCAGAAACTTTTCCATTTCTGGAACTTTTTCACAGGATTCATGCTTCATTTCAATCGAATCCTGTATTCTCAAATTGTCCCAGTAGAATTGTAAGGCGTCATTGCATTCTCGGCGGTGGTGTTTCTCGTGGGCGAGGGATGCCTCTTGAGTATGCCATGCGCCGCGTTTATGAGACTGGTAACGGTTCATTGCAGTGACCGCTTCGACGGCTTCATCTTCGGTGACAGGGGGATTTTTAAGGGCGTCCCTGTATCCTCCCGTGCGCAAGAGAATCCTGGAACCGGCGGAAACTTGCTGCACGCGCAGTCTCCACTCGTCGAGCACTTCATCCTTGCAAGCCGTTACGATGATCTGGGGACTGATAAGGGACGTTTTAGTATCTCCGATACTTTCCTCAACGACAGGCGCAGGTTCTTCAAGCGTCACCTCCACTTTCTTGGACTCTTCACAGGTGATGGTGGATTCCTTTTCAATCGTCCACAGCTTGATTTTGGGAGAAGGCGAGAATTCGCGCTTCATCGTCGAGTTGCCTTCGTACTTCCCTGCCTGGATAGGTTCCCTGTCCATCGTCACATTGAACGCGGCAGCGTTGTTGCTGACGGGGGTGTAGGCATTATTCGTGTAAGACAAGGCCACCTTGTAATAGCCAGCTTTCAATCCTATCATTTCCGTTTGAATATTCAGCTTGCCGTTGGGAGGTGTCCCATCCTTCTTGCAAAGCACGTCGCCCGCAATGGAAATGCTGCCTGTGTCGTCGGCTTCCACGCCGAAATAGTACAGGCCGTCTTCCTCGACCTTGATGAACATTTCCGGCGCTCCGGCGCAAGTGGCGTGTTCGCACGCCGAACCGTCAAAGTTGAACTCCATCGCGTCAACTCCGAGTTTCTGCGGGATGAGAGCCTGCTCCCCGTCGCAGATAAGCTTCGGACCGACCGCCTTGTTCAGTGGTATATAATTATTCATGTTCCTGAATTGTTTCTTGTTTGAGAACTAACCATTTAGCTCTCAAATGAACATAAGGAATTCCAGGAAGAACAACAACACGCCCCGGACGTGATGGGGGAAAATCCCCGATTATCTCCAATAAAAATGGCGGATGCCATCCAGCGCCCGCCATATATATGTTAATAGTTTGGAACGTATCGCTACGCTTGTGTATGAATTAAGCTAGACCCTACAGGGGCTGGTAGCCCCGTTCCTCCTGCCGGATGAGTTGCCCCTCCGGGATACAGACTCTTTACATTTCCGTTTTCGGAAAAAGCGGGGTTTCTGAAATACGGATTCAAGGCAGTCGGGAAAAATAATACGGAAACGCCCGGCACGGAGGCTTGTGACGCCGGACGGGCATTGAATGGTATTTCCGTTCCCGGAGTTACAGAAGAAGGTCCTGGATGTTGTCCGAGGAGATGACGCCCGTTTCCGTGGAGGACAGTACGCAGAGGGCGTCTACCAGGTTTTCCTGCCCCAGAGCCAGCCCGGCTTCCTCCACCAGCACATCGTCAATATTCAGGGTAGCGATGGAAAGGGGAGCCGTTTCCGGGGCAGAAGGTTCCATCAGGGCTGCAATGCCGATGACGGCAGCCACCAGGGCCGCCGCAGCAGCTCCCCAAATGCGGAAGGAATGCCGCTTGAAGTGATGAATGGATTCCACCGGAACGGCGGGAGCGCATTCTTCCCTTTCAATACGCATCATGACCTTGCGGGCAAAATCGTCCCCCGGCGCAGGTTGGGAGGCATGTCCCAGAATCTGCCAGAGTTTTGTATCGTCCTGTTCGTTCATGGTTGTGGTTCCGCTGAGGGTTCTATGAAGAAAAACACCGGAAGATGGGTCCGGTTTCTTGCCGGCGTCATTTTTTCCGTTCAGCCGCCCGTCTGATGACGGGAGCCAGTACGGCGGCGATGCGTGCGTAACCGGCCGCAGAAGGGTGCAGTCCGTCGCTGGAAAGCTCTTCCGGGACGTATCCGTCGCTATTAGCCATGACGCGTCCCGGTTCCGTATAAATGAAATTTTCTTCCGCGGCCAGGCGATTCAGGAGGAGATTGATGCCGGCAATGCGTTCCGCCGTACCTTCCCGGGCGCTGTTGCGCGGGTAAAATCCCTGGAGGATGATGACGGCTTTTGCCAGTTTGCCGGTGATTTCCCGGCAGACGGCACGAATGCCTTCCAGGATTTCCCCGTCCGTGTTTTCCGCAAGGTTGTTCGTGCCCAGGAGCACTACGCAAACGGCATTGTCTTCCGCACCGTCCAGTTCTCCGTGGCGGAGCCGCCACAGGGCGTTTTCCACCCGGTCGTAGCCGAACCCCAGATTGACCGCCCGCATTCCCGCCGTGCACAGGTTCCATGTTTCCGGGGATTTTTGCAAAATGTCCCGGTGCGGTTCATCCACGGGCGCACCTCCCCAGAAATGCGTGATGGAGTCTCCGATGAAGAGGAGGTCCGGGCGTGTTTCGCGCACGATGCGGCACGCGGCTTCATGCCGGGACGCCCAGTCGTAAATCATGAAGTCCCGGTCCTGGGTGCAGGGAATCAGCGTGGAGGGTACGGCCCGGGCGGGAGGAGGTCCGGGCATGATGAAGGTTTCCGGGGCTGTAATGCCGCGTTTTCCCCGGAACAGGCGGAAGCGGATGCGCGCGCCGGGCGGGGCCTGCACCGGAGCCAGATAGCGGCCCTGCGTGCAGAGCATGCGGGGAGAGTCCGCATTCACGTCCATTCGGATGACGGCTTCCGGCGGAGCGTTCACCGCGGTAAGCGCCAGTTCTCCCGCCTCATTCAGGGAGGCGCGGATTCCGGGGGGTGAGGATGATTCTGTCATGAGACGTCGCGCATGTGCTGGCGCATTTGCCTGCGTCCGATGGAGTTCGGCCCGCGGCTGTCCTGCATGCAGTAGTTCACGGGGCGGCTCTGGGAGGCGCCGTGGGGAGCGCCCAGGCGCTTGTCCGGCTCTGACGGCAGCAGATGCACCACTCTCTTGTTTTTCCAGACCAGCCAGAGCACCACTATGGCCGCCAGTGCGGAGATGTGCAGGATGATGCCGGCTACATTGGCCAGGGCGAAGGTCATCCAGGCTTTCATCATGGCATGGAGGGAGGATTCTTGCGTTTCCTCCGGTTCCTGGATGGTGATGTTGGCTTCCGGGATGCTGGCAGGGTTGTCAGGCTCCAGTGCGGGAAGGGTGGGCCTGGGGGCGGATGCCATGTCCGCCTCCGTTCTTCTGGCCAGGGAAATCATGGCCTCAATGAGTTCGTCCTGCGGGTTGGTGAATCGGGAGGCGTCCTGCTTCACCTGGTACAGGAGATCCCGCCGTCCCGCATCCCCAAGGTGGGAACTCAGCTCCGGATCCAGTGCGATCTGGGCGCTTTTAATATCCCCCATGTGGAAATGGAGCAGCAGGTTGCGCTCCTTGTCCCTGAATATCTGGCGGGCGATCGTGGGGGCATTGACGGAAGGGGGGACTTTTTGCCCGGCCGCGAAGATGCTGACGAACAGGTTGACGTTGTAACGGGATTTGACGAGCTTGATAAGCTCGATAACGTCATTGCTTTCCACTTCCGCAAGAAGCTTCTGGGGGTCAATCAGGCCTGTGGAGGTGCGGATGTAGTCCGGCAGGAAATATTCATTGACGTCCGTAAAATCCTCCGGAATGGGGTCTACGGCGGGGGAGTCTGCATTGGCGGCGGGTTCCGGCATGGGATCGGAGGGGGCCGCCGCATCCACAGGGGGCAGCAAGGGAGGGTTGGCATTCCACCACGCGCCTTTCATCAGGGATTGCTGGTCGCGGGTGGTCCATTTCAGGGCAGGTAATTCCTGGGCCGGAGCCGGAAAGATGGCCGCCGCCAGCAGGAGCGGGCATAAAATGGGTTTCATGCGCCGCCTCCTTTCCGGTCCGCAGGAGCGGGAGGCGTTAATCCATAGCGCATGGGATGCCTGACCTTGGAGCGCGCTTTCCGGGCTACGAGCTGGACGGCGTTTTTCATGATGGAACCCGCGGCCTGGAGGAGCATGCTTTCCCGCAGGGGGATGCGGGCTTTCATGATGGATTTGTTGATCAGGTCCGGCTCTACATAAGGGTCCAGTTCATACCCCCACATGAAGCAGGCCGTGTCCGTCCGCACATCCAGCACCAGAATCAGGAGCCACTGGGGGTCCAGCGGTCCCTGGTGGTTGGGGAAGCCTGCCTCGTCCACCGTCAGGTGGTTCATTGTCCAGAAACTGTGTGGAATAAGGGAAAAGGGCTCCAGGATGTTGGGGAAATAAACGGACAGGAGAACGGGGGGAATGCGGCGCTCCAGTTTCTCCAGCAGGGCATTCAGCCTCACACGGTCCTGCTGCCGGAGAGCTCCGGCGTTGTCGCATACGCGGCGGTAGGGAATGGCGTCTTTGCCGTATTTTTTGTCCAGATTTTCCAGAGAAAAACCGCAGTGGGGGCACAATGATTCCGCCCCGCGGTGGAAATTATGTAAACACTTCGGACAAGTCGGCACAAGGAAAGTTTAAGCACGAAGTTCGTTGCCGAAAAGACTAATTGTCAGAAAGAAATCATGTATGTCTCAATCTTCCAGATTTTCTTTCGTCACACGGTAAATGGCGGCGCACCTGGGACAGGTGACTTCCAGTTCCTCTTCTCCCTGGAACAGGTCTTCCTTGTTTTTCTGAAGGGTCTTGAGCGTAGGCAGGATGCGGTCCAGCGTGCAGCCGCAGTAAAAGCGGAACCGGCGCGTTTCCAGCACGCGGGTATTTTCATCTTCTTCCAGATGGGCCATTTTCTCCCGGGTAAGGGAAGCAAGCCATTCTTCATCCGCGTCAGGCTGGGCCGTCACCATGGTATAGCATTCATCCGGGAGCTCAATGCAGCGGGCGTTTCTCTGTTCGCTTTGCCTGTAAAATTCCTCCACCCACCGTGCCGGAGACGTTCCCGGAATGGGTACGACGGAGTATTGCGGGTCAAACCCCTTGCGGAGCAGGGTGGAATACAGCGTGTTTTCCTCAGGTTCCTTGATGTCCCGGGTGAAGACGCGCCCCACTACGGATTCCGTCAGGGAAGAACCGGTCACAAACAGGTTGGCGACGGCAGGCGTCCGGAGATTGACAGTCCAGGCATGTTGTTCCGCCCAGGGCCGTGCGACCATGTAGAGAGTGAAATAGGCCATGAGTTCTTTCAGCAGGCTGTCGCAGAGTTCTTCGTTGCGCAGGCCGTACTGCATGAGGTGAAGGTAGTAGTCCGTAAACAGGGGAGAGAATTTTGACCTGAGCGCCAGACAATTGCGTCCGCGGACAAAAATGGATTCAACCGTAATGAATTCTTCTACCAGTTCTTCGCTCATGCCATTCAAGTTCGGTCTTCCTTTATGGAAAATCAACCGTTCCTCCTGTCATTAGGAACCATCATGACAGGCAGGCGCGGCAGTATTCTTTTCCCGGCATGGAAAGGTGCGGCAGAGAAACGGGCGGGAAATAACGGAGGGGCCCGGGGACTGCACGCAATAAGCCTTTACCATGCCTTTTGGCGCGTTTAACATGCACCCATGGCAACTGACAAAAATATCACCATCCATACTTCCAAGGGCGACATCAAGCTGACGGTGTTTGCTTCCAAGACGCCCGTGACGGCGGCTTCCTTTCTGAATCTGGCTTCCAAGGGGTTTTATGACGGGCTCAAGTTTCACCGCGTGATTCCGGATTTCATGATTCAGGGCGGCGACCCCACCGGCACGGGCATGGGAGGCCCCGGCTACAGGTTTGAAGACGAGTGCCGCCCGGACCTCAAGCATGACGGCCCCGGCGTGCTTTCCATGGCGAACGCGGGCCCCGGCACCAACGGTTCCCAGTTCTTCATCACCCATGTGCCCACCGACTGGTTGAATGGCAAGCACACCGTCTTCGGCAAGGTGACGGAAGGCCAGAGCGTAGTGGATTCCATTAAGCAGGGAGACACCATCTCCGGCATTACGATTGAAGATAATGCGGATGATCTGTTTGCGGAACAGGCCGACCGCATTGCCGCGTGGAACAAGGCGCTTGGTAAATAACCTCATTCCGGCATTCATTCAGCGGAGCGCGGCGCGGGGACGCCCGTTCCGCTGTTTTCCTCTCTCTGCTTTTTCAGCACATGGTTCTGGCTGTTCAAAACCTGCGCGTGCAGTATGGCGCGCGCGTCCTGTTCAATGACCTATCCTTTACAGTGGAGGATGGGGAAAGAATTGCCCTGGCGGGCCATAACGGCGCGGGAAAATCCACGCTGATGAAGTGCATCGCCGGTTTGAATGAACCGGATTCCGGCTCCATTATCAAATCCAGGCATTCCCAGGTGGGTTATCTGCCCCAGGAAGGAATTCATATCCGCGGGCGCAAATTGATTGATGAAGCCATGTCCGCTTTTGCGGACCTGATGGATCTTCAGGAGCGCATTGATGCCTTGACGCGGGAAATGGCGGGGCTGGATCCCCGTTCCGCCGCCTACTCTGAAGTTCTCAATGAAATCGGGGAACTGGAACTGGTGCTGCATGCCCATAATTCCGCCCGGCTGCGTCCCCGGACGGAATCTATCCTGCGCGGCCTGGGATTCAAAGACAGGGATTTTGACCGGGATTGCGGAGAATTTTCCGGCGGCTGGCAAATGCGCATCGCATTGGCCAAACTGCTGCTCCGGGAACCTGAAGTGCTGCTTCTGGACGAACCTACCAACCATTTGGACATCCAGTCCCAACGGTGGATGGAACAGTACCTGCGCTCCTACCGGGGCGCTATCATCCTCATCTCCCACGATGTCGCGCTGCTGGATTCCCTGGTTTCCCGTACGATTGCTTTTTACCACGGCCGTGCGGAGGAGTACGCGGGCAATTTTTCCTATTTCCTGAAGGAAAGCGTGCTGCGGAAGGAGATTCTGCTGCGCCAGAAAAAAGCCCAGGAGCGGGAGATCGCCAAAACGAAGGAGTTTATTGACCGTTTCCGTTATAAAGCCACCAAGGCTTCCCTGGTGCAGTCCCGCATCAAGCAGCTGGAAAAAGTGGAACTGATTGAGGTGGAAGAGGATGACGCCGTCATGAACTTTCACTTTCCTGCTCCTCCAGCCGGCGCCCATTCTGTAGTCAGGCTGGAAAAGGTTTCCAAGCATTACGGCCCCGTTGCCGTTTTTGAGGATGTGGATTTTGAAATCGTAAAAGGGGACCGCATTGCCATTGTAGGAGTAAACGGGGCAGGGAAATCCACATTTTCCCGTCTTATTTCCGGCGGAGAGGCCCCCAGCTTCGGCAGCGTGACCATGGGACGCCATACGCAGGTAGCTTTTTTCTCCCAGACGCATGCTGACGACCTGGATCCGGAGAAAACGGTTCTGGAATGCGTGGAAGCTGCCGCCACGCGGGAATCTGCGCCCATGGTCCGGAATCTGCTTGGCTGTTTCCTGTTCCGGGGGGATGACGTGCACAAGCGCGTTGGCGTGCTTTCCGGGGGCGAACGCTCCCGTGTGGCGCTGGTGTGCATGCTGTTGCATCCGGCCAATTTCCTGATTCTGGATGAACCGACCAATCATCTGGACATCCAGTCCCAGCAGGTGCTTCAACAGGCCCTGTCCGAATATCCGGGTTCCTACTGCATCGTTTCCCACAACCGCAGCTTCCTGGACCCCATCGTGACGAAAGTTCTGGAATTTGTCCCGGGGGAAAAACCGCGCGTGTACCTGGGCAACGTTTCTGATTATTTGGAAAAGGTGGAGCGGGATCAGGCCCTGGCCGCCGCAGCCGCCTCACCCTCTTCCGGAACGGCGCAACCGGGAGCCGGGCTGGACCGAAAGGCACGCAGGCGCATGGAGGCGGAAATCCGCCAGAAGAAGACGCGCCTGCTGCGTCCGCTTCAGGAGAAACTGGAGCTGCTGGAAGAAGAAATAGCGCGGCTGGAAACGGAAAAAACGGAAATTACTACTCAGTTGGAACGTCCGGAAGTAGCGGCTGATACGGAAGCCGTCATGGAGCTTACCTCCCGTTTCCAGCAAACGGACCGGCAGCTGGAAACCTGTTTTACGCAATGGGCAGATCTTTCGGAAAAGATTGAAGAGACGGAAGCGCGCATTCAAGAAGAGGCGGAAAGAAGCGTTTCCGGGAGCTGAGAGGATTTTCTTCAGGAAACTTTGTTGTTGCCGGATATCTAATCCGGAGACAAGCTTTTCCGCAACGTGATAAATGAATGTTTGTCCGTTGCGGGAAATCATAAGCCTGGCATGTCCTGAAAGCGCCTTCCGTCCATTTCCCTGCAAGGGGGGAAAATATTGAGAACCGGAACGGGAGAAATCAGATTTTTTTCAGGATGGCCTTTTCTTCCCGCTCTTCCGTGTTTTTTTTCTGTACTCTGAAATCGTGACGCCGCACAGGGTAAGCAGGATCCCCGCCAGGGATATCCAGGTCAGGCGTTCCCCCAGAATGATGGCTGAGGCCACCACGGCTACGACTGGTACCATGTAAATGTAAACGCTGGACTTGACGGCTCCCAGAATTTCCACCACGCGGTTCCAGGTCAGGAAGCACAGTGCGGAAGCGAACAGGCCCAGATACAGCAGGTTAACGGCATTGACGGGTTTTGCCATCAGACGCCAGTCCATATTTGCCGGAAGGACCCACAGGGCGGGGATCATCAGCGCGATGCCATAGAAAAAAATGCGGCGCGTGCAGATGATCATGTTGGACGTGTTGACGCCGATTTTTTTCATCAGAATGGAATACGCCGCCCAGACGAAGGCCGCTCCCAGCGCCAGGATGTCTCCCGCCGGATTCAGTTCCAGCACGAAGGCGCCGTTTGCCATGATAAGGAAGATACCCGTGAAGGAGGCGGTAAAACCCAGGAAGAAACGGCGGGAAAAGCCTTCCCCTTTCAGCAGGAAATGGGCTAGAAGGGCTGTGAAGAAAGGCACCACGGCCACGATAATTCCCACATTGGAGGCGAAAGTGTAAGTCAGGGCGATGTTTTCCAGCAGGAAATACAGGGTAACCCCGGTCAATCCCGCTCCGGCGAACAGGAGTTCCTTTTTCCAGCCGGAGAATGGAAGAACCCGCGGTTTCAGGCACCAGAGAAAGGCATATCCTATTACAAAGCGCGTGAAGAGTACCGTGACGGGGGTGAAGTCCCGTAAGAGCACCTTGGTGGAGACGAAAGTCGTTCCCCAGATGATAATGGTCATGAGGGCGGCGGCATGTCCCAGGGTGCGCTGTCGGGAACTCATTAAATTGACGATGTGGGGGAGGAAGGCGCTTCCAGCGTCAGGCCCAGGATTTCCGCCGGTTCCGCATTCCTGTTCCAGACGGCATGGAGAACGCCGCCGGGAACGAGCTGGGATTCGTACTTGTGAACCGTTCGTTCTTCTCCGTCAAGAATGACGGAGACTGTTCCACGGGTGACAATGAATAAGTGGGCGTGGGCATGGCGGTGCGGAGAAAGGGGGCCTCCGCCACCGGGGCTTATTTTGGCGAAGGCGCCGCCTTTCAGGGTTCCCGGCCTGTCCATAGACAGGTCCCTGGCCGTGAAGCCCGTATGATTGGGGATGGGGGAAAAGGAGTCCATTCGTTTATTTGCGTGCCAGGTCGTATCCGTCTTTGCGGTCTTTGATGACCCAGCCCAGCGCTGCCACTTCCGCCCTCAGACGGTCTGCTTCCGTCCAGTCCCGGTTCTGCTTGGCCTGCCAGCGTTGATCCGCCAGAACGCGAACTTCTTCCGGAGCTTCCTCCTGTTCCTCTTCCGGCAGAATAATGCCGAAGGCGGACAGGATAAAGTGGAAGGCATTCCGCAGGCGGAGCGCCTCCTCCGGTGAAAGAGAGGAGATATCCGCCTTTTTGATGGCGCTGAAGACATGGCCCAGAGCTTCCGGGGTGTTCAGGTCATCGTTCAGGCTGTCCCATGCCGGCTGGAAGATTCCCAATTCCGGGCGTGCCGCGCAGAATTCCTCATAGGATGGAACGGAATCCGTTCCGGAGGCGTTCCTGAGCTGCGTGTCGAATTTGGCCAGGCGGTTCAGCGCGGCTTTGGCGTCTTCCAGCGAGGAAAGGGTGAAATTCAACGGACGGCGGTAATAGCCCCCCGCCAGCACGTACCGGACCGCGGACGGCTTATGGCCCAGTTTGTCCAAATCCGCCAGCGTGTACATGTTGCCCAGGGATTTGGACATCTTGCCGCCGTCCACCAGCAGGTGCGTGATGTGGAACCACAGGCGCGCGAAGCCTCCGCCGCAGGCGCAGCGGGACTGGGCCACTTCGTTTTCATGGTGGGGGAATACCAGATCCACGCCGCCGGAATGGAGATCGAAGTCATTGCCGAAGTATTTATGGATCATGGCGGAGCATTCCAGGTGCCAGCCGGGGCGGCCTTCTCCCCAGGGAGAGGGCCAGAAGTTGCCGCCGTCTTCCGGCCTGCGGCTCTTCCACAGCACGAAGTCTGCCACGGAATCCTTTTCATATTCGTCCGCGTTGGACCGGGTATTGGCGGTTTTTCCTAAATCCAGTTCACGTTCGTCCAGGTGGGAAAGCCTTCCGTATTCCGGGAAGGAAGAAATTCTGAAATACACGGAACCGTCTTCCGAGACATAGGCATGGCCCTTTTCCACCAGTGTTTGGACCATTTGTATCTGTTCGGGAATATGGCCCACGGCGGAGGGTTCCGCATGGGGAGGCAGACAATTAAGTGCGGCGCAGTCCCGGTGGAACAGATCCGCCCAGCCAGCGGTGAATTCCGCCAGGGAAACGCCGGCCTTTTGAGAATCCCGGATAGTTTTGTCATCCACATCCGTCAGATTGCGGATATGCGTGGTGGGAATCCCCCCCAGTTCCAGGACACGGCGGAAGACGTCCTGCATCACGAAGGTGCGGAAATTGCCGATGTGGGCAGGACCGTACACCGTGGGTCCGCAACAGTAAAAGCGCAGCGTTTTTCCATCCATGGGGGAAATGTCCTGGGCCGTTCTGGTGCGGGTATCGTAAAGGTGTAACATGGCGGAACGATTAGAAGGGAAGAGGGCTTCCCGGTCAAGCGGGAAAAGAAAGCCGAGGCTCTGCGGTAGTCCGCGGCCCCGGCCTTGAAAGAATCAGAGGATGGCGAGAGAAAAGGAAACGCTATTTATCCGCGTTTTGCTGGCCCTTTTTATAATTCTCGTTGATACGTTCTATTTCCTCCTGAGTGATGAATTTTTCCCGGTAGGGTTTGTTTTCCACCGTGCGCTCTAAAGTATAGCCGAAACGCTTCTGGAAATGTTTTTTGTGAGTTTCCATTTTCTTTTCAAACTCTTCCAGGCTTGGACGGTTTTTATGATTGCCCCACGCGGTTTCGGAAACTGCCATGGCGCGAGGATAGGTCATGTACATCAGCAATTCGCCGGAGGGAATCCATTCCGCCCACATGCAGAGGTTGATGCCCTTGATGTGCTTGACGTCACTCTTGTCCCGTCCGTTGCGGGGATCGAAGTTGTAGCTGTCTTTCAGCAGGATGGGGGCGCCCCCGGGCCGGGCGCGCACGTCGTCCGCCGGGAATTTCATCTGGGTGCGCGCCAGATAATACTTGAACTGGGGAGTGACGATGAGGTCGATGCCCTGTTCCTTCGTCTTGTCAATGCAACGCGGGAATTCTCCCGGCAGCCAGGACATGACGGTTTCCCCCTTGTGGTAGTAGCTCTTGTTGATGTCATACCAAAGGATGGGCTTTTTCCTGTGCTTGGCGAGCATGGCCGTCAGGCTTTTTGTGAAATCGCTCATCTGGGCTTCCACATTATCCCCCTGGCCCTTTTTGGCCCGGGCGGCCTGGCAGTCCGGGCATTTCTTCCAGTCTCCCATGGGGCATTCGTCACCGCCGATGTGGATGTACGGGAAAGGGAATATCTGCTGAACGGTGTGGAAGGTATCCTTAAGAAACTTTTTGGTGGCCGGTTTCTGCGGGCAAATCAGTTTGGAGGAAACGCCGCCGTGCGTCCATACCTGGGCCCGTTTGGTATTGCAGCAGAATTCGGGATAGGATGCGGCCAGGGCCATGTTATGGCCCGGCATTTCCACTTCCGGGAGCACCTGGATACCGCGCGCTTTACAGTAGGCTACCAGGTCCTGGAGTTCCTTTTTGGTATACATGCCTTCATTGGCCAGCAGGGAGTTGTTCTGGCTTGCCGGGGCGGAGGGACGGACGGCGCCGATAGTGCGGAGCTTATCGTAGCCCGGCACGGGGAGACGCCAGCCCTGGTCTTCCGTCAGATGGAGATGCAGGACGTTGTATTTGTAGTAATGCATGGCGTCCACAAAGTTATAGATCTCCTTCATGGGGTAGTGGTAGCGGCCCACGTCAACCATCATGCCGCGCCAGCCGAAGTCGGGGGAATCCTGGATGCTGCCGCAGGGAAGGCCTTCAGGAGCATCTGAAAGCTGGTCCTGAAGCTGGAGCAGGGTCGCCATCGCCATGGCCTTCCCGTTGGGCGTGGTATAACGGAGTTCCACGCCGCCGGGAGTCAGTTTCATGGTATACCCTTCATTGCCCAGTCCGGCGACTTTTTGCTCGTGGACGATCTTGAGGTTTTTGGTAGTTCCGGAAGCCGTCGTCACGTTGACGGGCTCCGGAATAATGTTGTAGGGATTGGTTCCGGCCCAGCAGAGGGAGCCCAGGAACGCAGCGGCTAGCAAAATTGATTTCATGCGGCGCGTGTGGTAATGGCTGTTGTTTGTGTGAGGAGTTAAACCTTGTCTTTCCGCCGTCAATGGCGTGTTCCGGATAACCCGTGTTTCGGGAGGAACGGTGAATGGCGGCGTCAATCTCTGGAGGGAGCGCAGTCCCACTGCGGCTTGACGGCCAGTTTGCCGGTGGCTCCGGGGAAGCCTTCCGGCACCTGGTAGTCTTTGCGGAGCTTGCCGTACAGGGCTTTAAGCTCTTTCACGGTTTCCGCATATTCCGGTTTGTTGATGACGTTGTGCATTTGGGCCGGATCCTTCTGGTTGTCAAAGAGCATCCATTCGTCGCTGGTCCAGATATAGGAGAGCGTATAACGGTCCGTGCGCAGTCCGTCATGGCGCGGAGCGTTGTGTTCGCCCGGATTTTCGTAAAAGGCGTAATAGATAGGACGATTCTTGAAATTCTGATGTTCCCCGGTTTGGAACAGGGGAGTAAGGCTGCGGCCCTGGAAGGTGTTCATATTTTCCTTGGTATTTACCCCGGCTACCTCGCAGAAAGTGGGGGCATAATCCAGTTCCTGCACTATGGCGGAGGAGCGCACGCCTGGCTTGATGTGGCCCGGCCATCTCATGATGAGGGGCATGCGGAAGGATTCTTCAAAAATCCAGCGCTTGTCGTACAGGCCGTGTTCCCCCATGTAGAATCCCTGGTCTCCGCAGTAGAGAACCAGCGTATTCCTGTCCAGGCCGTTCCGTTTCAGATAATCCATGATCTGGCCGATGCTTTCATCCACGGAAAGAACGGTGCCCAGATAGTCTTCCATATAATGGCGCCAGCGGCGCAGCAAAATGTCACGCTGCGTTTTGATTTTTCCGTTTTTAATATCTTTGACAAGCTGTACGGTGCGGGCCTTGTGATAGTTGTACCAGGCTTCCTTCTGCTGCGGGTCCATGCGCACCCATTCCGGCATTTCCCAGTCATACTGGGTATGCAGGGTCTTGGATTCCGGGCAGGAAAGCATTTTCTGTATGTCTTCCGGGACCACCTCCTTGATCAGGTGTTCGTCAGACCATACGTTGAAATGGTTGAGCAGGGTCTGTTCCGTCATTTTCAGGAATTCCGGACGGTCTGCAAAATCGTCTTCCAGATTGGCGGGCGGGTCAATGGCGTCCGCATACTGTTTGGCGCGGCCCAGATTCTGAATGGAGGGGCACCAGCAGCGGTGGGGAGCCTTGTGGCCCACGACGAGCATGAAAGGCTTGTCCTTGTCCCTCTGGTCCAGCCATTTGAGGCTTTTTTGCGTGACCAGTTCCGTGGCATAGCCGGGTTCCGTTTTCACCACGCGCTTGCCGTCTTTGCCGGGAGTGATAAAATCCGGATTGAAATAGTTGCCCTGGCCGGGGAAAATTTCCCAGTAATCGAATCCGGTGGGGTTGGATTCATATTTGGACGTGTCTCCCTTGGCGTCCGGCGGAATGGCTTCCAGATGCCACTTGCCGACGATGGCGGTCTGGTAACCGGCCTTTTGGAGCATTTTCGGGAAAGTGGGCTGGGAACCGTCAAAAGGAGCCGCATGTTCGTTGAAGAGGTACCCGTTCATATGGGAATGGCGGCCCGTGTAAATACAGGCCCGCGAAGGACCGCACAGGGAGTTGGCGCAGTAGCTCCGGTCAAAGACCATGCCTTCGTCCGCCAGTTTGCGGAAGTTCGGATAAGGCATGGGAGAGTCCTTTTCACAGGTGCCCAGGGTCTGGTAGGAATGGTCATCAGTGACAATGACTACGATGTTGGGGCGCTGGTCCGTCGTTTGCTTCTGCGGCTGGTCTGCAGAAGCGGACAGGGAACAGGCCGCAAGCATCAGGGCGGTGGCGGCATGACGGTTCATTGTTGAAATCATGAATTAAACAGGCGAATGGTTGGAAGGGAAAGCGGCGGGATTTGTCTGTAAGGGCATTTCCTCCGGAGCGGAAAAGACCACATCCCCGAAAGAAAAAACGCTGGAAGAGAGTTTTAGGAAAAATAGAATATCAGTTTTATATTTCAATACAAAAATGGGGCTGGAGCGGAAGCTCATGAATAAACCGTTCCGCAGCCGGACAGCCGGGGAAAAGCCGTTCAGGCGTCACGTGGGCCGGATCGCTTGTTCCGGCCGTTGTTTTCATGGGCTTCTTTCTGCTCCAGAAGCCATGTTCTGTCTTCAAGGCTGAGCCTCTTCAGGGATGTTTTGCTCTGGTGCCCGTCCAGCTCCTGGAGCCAGAGGGTCCGGGTCTTTTCCGAATAGCGGGAAAGCTTGGCGAAGACGGTATTGCCATTGACTCCTGTCCAGACCCGGTAGCCTTTGGGAATCAGCGTTTTTTTAAACTCTTCATATTGTTGCTTCGCCAGCTTGACGCTGTTCTTGATCTGGTCAAAGTAAAGGGCGTTTTGTTCGGTGTAGTAACCGCGCAGCGTATCCACTTTGGAGCCGTCCGGAGACATGACCAGAAGTACGGGCGTTCCTCTCACGCCAAACAGGGAGGGAGCCTTTTTCACATATTCCAGCATCTTCTGGCGCTTCCTGTAAACAGGTTCGCTTTCAAATTTTTCCGCCTGGTCGTAACAGACGCGGACGACATTCCTTTTTGCCCAGTCTTCAAATTCCTTCGTATGGAGAAGTTCGGTCCCAAGTTTTTTGCTGGGAGGGCTGCCCACGGAATGGTGGAACCAGATGAGAATGGGTTTTCCGGTACTCTGGGCTTCCCGGAGGGCGGTGGGATAGCTTTGGATCCAGCGTTCGTTTTCCTTACGCTGGGCGAAAGCCTCTTCCAGTCCGGGGATGGGGGCGTCCGGGTCATGAGCGTCCGTGTAATAGACGGCCCCGCTGTCTGCCCTGGTCATTTCCTCCTGTGTGGTGGCGGTAAGATGGGTGGCCTGTTGCTGATTCGGAGTAGTGCTTAACAGCCCCGTCGGAACATTGGCGATGGAATTGGCCTTATTGTCCTGCATGTATTCCGAAAGGCTTTTTTTTACCTTCGGTTCTTCCTGTTCCGGAGAGGTCCCTACGCAGGAGCAGAGGGCGGCGGAGGCAAGAAGAAGCATGGACAGCCTGGGCAGACTCATGACTGACCTGATAGCATAACAGGGAAAAATGCGCAACCGGGAATTGTTCAACGACTGCGGCGGTTTCAGTGTTTCTTGGCTTCTCATTCCTTCTGCTTCCGGTTCCGTATGGCGATAATTTGCTGACGGGTGTTACCACGCGCGTGACGTTTCCAGTTGTTTTGCCGTCAAAAAGAAAGGTCTGCTCGTAAATATCCATCCTGACCTCATCCTCTCCGTTGGCAGGGGCATGTATGCTCGCCAAAACACAGGCCGAGAGAACCCGGGAAAACAGTCTCTCCATATTCAAACGGAGAACTGATATAAAACCGGGAGAAAAAGGGAAAGCACCTGTTTAGCGGTCCTGCGGAAAGAAAATGGGTTAATCCCCTGTTTTCAACACCTTGATGAACGCTTCCTGCGGAATGTTGATTTTTCCGATGGCCTTCATGCGTTTTTTGCCCTCCTTCTGTTTTTCCAGAAGTTTGCGCTTGCGGGTGACGTCCCCGCCGTAGCATTTGGCCGTCACGTCCTTGCGCATGGGGGAGATGCTTTCCCGGGCGATAATCTTGCCGCCGATGCAGGCCTGAATGGCGACGGTGAAGAGCTGGCGGGGAATGACGTTTTTCAGGCGTTCCGCCAGTTCCCTGCCGCGGGAGGCGGCCTTGTCCTGGTGAACGATCATGGAGAAAGCGTCCACCGGTTCCCCGGCGATGAGCATGTCCATTTTAATGAGTTTGGCGGCCTGATAACCGGCGTATTCATAATCCATGGAGCCGTAGCCGCGCGTCATGGATTTGAGCTTGTCGTTGAAATCCACCAGAATTTCCGCCAGAGGGACGGTGCAGGTGAGCATCACGCGCATGTCGTCAATGGTCTCCGTATTGTCCACGCTGCCGCGTTTTTCCAGAACAAGCTGCATGATGTCCCCGATGTATTCCCCCGGAAGCATGATGAACACCTTGACGATAGGTTCCCGGATTTCCTGAATTTCCTGAGGTTCCGGGAGCAGGCTGGGATTGTCCACATTGATTTCCTCTCCATTGGTCTTGGTGACCTCATAAATGACGGAGGGATAGGTGGAGATGATATCCATGTTGAATTCCCGGCGCAGGCGCTCCTGGATGATTTCCATGTGGAGTAGGCCCAGGAAGCCGCAGCGGAACCCGAAGCCCAGAGCTACGGAAGATTCCGCCTGGAAGGAGAAAGCGGCGTCATTAATCTGAAGCTTCGCCATGGCTGCTTTCAAGGCTTCAAAATCAGAGGAATCCACCGGATAAATGCCGGAAAAGACCATGGGGCGGATTTCCTTGAAGCCGGGCAGGGGGGACGGGCAGGGGCGCATGTAATCCGTGTACGTGTCCCCGATCTTGACGTCCGCCGCGGATTTCATGTTGGCGATGATGTAGCCTACGTCGCCGGCTTCTAGGGAATCCGTTCGGGTCATTTTGGGCGTGAAGATGCCCACTTCTTTCACTTCATACACTTCGTCCGTCGCGAAAAGTTTGACTTTCATGCCGCGGTGCACGCTGCCGGAAATGACGCGTACATAGGAGACCACGCCGCGGTAGGCGTCGTAAACGGAATCGAACACCAGGGCGCGCAAAAAGCCGTCCTGCTCCGTTTCAGGCGGAGGGATGCGCTGAACAACGGCTTCCAGAATATCGTCAATGCCGATGCCCATCTTGGCGGAGGCATGGATGGCTTCCTCATGGGGGATGCAGACGATGTCCTCCAGCTGGCGGTACACTTTGGGCAGGTTGGCGCTGGGTAGGTCGATCTTATTGATGACGGGGATGATGGCCAGGTTCAGATCCATGGCCAGGTGCATGTTGGCGAGCGTTTGGGCTTCCACTCCCTGGGCCGCGTCCACAATAAGGAGGGCTCCCTCGCATGCCGCCAGGGAACGGGACACTTCGTAGGAAAAATCCACATGGCCCGGCGTATCCAGCAGATTGAGCTTGTAAGTTTTTTCGTCCCTGGCCTTGTAGAAAATGGTGACGGGGTGGGACTTGATGGTGATGCCCTTTTCCCGCTCCAGATCCATGGCGTCCAGAAGCTGATCCTGCTTCTCCCGTTCGGAAATGGTATTCGTCTTTTCCAGCAACCGGTCGGAAAGGGTGGTCTTTCCGTGGTCGATGTGAGCGATAATGGAGAAATTGCGAGTCAGTTCAATGGACATGGTGGTCTCTACCCTTCTAACATGAGTGCCCTGTGCGCGGGGAGGGTAACATAGCCCATGCGGCGGTCAAGACTTGAACATGACTGCCTCCCGTTCCCTGCCGCGCCGGCTTCATTCGCTCCGGGAAAACCGTCATTCATGACAGGGGAGGCGCCGGGAGATTGAACGTGGGGGAAGAAGGAAGGCTCTCAACTGGTACAGGCACGCGGAATCTTTTCCCGTGCGGTCATTTCTTACTCAGCCAGCATATGAAATCTTTTTTAGCAGCCATTTTAAGCCTGTTTATTCCCGGTCTCGGCCAGTTGTACAAGGGGCACTTTGTCCAGGCCATCATCTGGTTCCTAGTGGTGGGAGCGGCTTACGGCCTCCTCTATTGGTTCATCTTCGCCCTCATTCCCATTGTCCTGCATATTATTTGTATTCTGCAGGCTTACTTCATGGAAAATAAATGATACCCGTCGTTTCCGGCTTTACGGCCGGGATGGTTGAAAAAACATCCTGCGGATCGGCAGCGGCATTCATTCCCTGAGGTTGAAGAAGGAATGCGCCGTTCATGGCGGCATCATTCTTCTTGATACCGGTATTCGCAATGTTAACGGGCTTCCATTTGTTTACCTCGGAAACGTAAACACAACTTTTTGACTTTGAATTAATCAATATCTTCGGGAAGTGGACCAGGGGGATAATCCTACGATAAACAAAAACTCAGAGCCGTTCCGGAGTTGTTCCGGAACGGCTCTGGAGGGCCCGGAGGAAAGAGGCTGCGGGGAGCCTCCTTTCCCTTTTCTTCCTGTTAGAAGTCGTAACGGTAGCC
>NZ_DKYW01000006.1:0-16098 GCF_002493465.1 Akkermansia sp. UBA7090 | reverse complement strand
ACGGTTTTCCCTGAAACCGCCCTCTCGACGCTGGAAACCTCCCTCGCGACGGTCTCTACCAAAACCGCTTTCACGACGTTGGAACCCTCCTTCACGACGGTTTTCCCTGAAGCCGCCCTCTCGACGCTGGAAACCTCCTTCGCGGCGGTCTCTACCAAAACCGCTTTCACGGCGTTGGAACTCTCCTTCACGACGGTTTTCCCTAAAACCGCCCTCTCGACGCTGGAAACCTCCTTCGCGGCGACCGTGAAAACCATCTCCACGACGATGAAAATCTCCGCGGCGGTCACGGGAATGGAAGCCGGAATCTCCCCGGAAATATCCGTCTTCCTTGACTTCACGTTCATCCTCCGTCTCTACAAAACGAGTCTTCATTTCCGGAGTAGGTTCATAAGAATCCCCTGCTTCAAAATCTTCTGGATTAAACACATAATCTTCATCGGAATCAACGCCTCTTCCTGCCTGCTCACCCTTGGTGCCACCTCCGGCGACAAGCTGGGAAGCACCCAGGTATTTACGCTGGCGGGGAGGATTCTTCAGCGTCAGAGCCACATCCGCGTCATCCAGAAATTTCCAGCTCCCGGGTTCCAAATCCCCCCCCCACAGGGAGCCGATGCGCACGCGCACCAACTTGCGGACGCGAAGGCCCAGACACTGGAACATTTGACGCACCTGACGCTTCAACCCCTGTTCCAGAACAATGCAGGCACGGCGCGCGGAAGCGCGGCAAACATATTTGGCCTTGGCATTTCCCTCCGGAATGCGTACGCCGCGCAAAAACTGCATCAGTACGGAATTATCAAAATTCTGATCTACCGTCACCCAATATTCCTTTTCAATGCCGCCGGTAGGATGGGAAAGGACCTGGGTCAATTCCCCCTTATTCGTCATAATCAGAAGACCTTCGGAATCAGCATCCAGCCGTCCAACGTAATTCAGATGGCGCAGACGCGGCGGCAACAGGTCATAAACAGTGCCTATGGCTCCCTGCGCTTCTCGGCTGCATACATACCCGCGGGGCTTGTTCAACAGCACTACAACCTCCTCCATAGGGGTCATATGGCGGCCGTCCACCTTCACGAAATCCTTCTCCGTCACCCTCATCCCAGGCGTATCGATAACCTTCCCGTTCACTTCCACGCGCCCTTCTCCAATCAGCCTGTCGGCCACCCGGCGGGAATCAATGCCGCAGGAGGCCAGGAATTTATTAATGCGGATACCTCCGTTTTCTTCGGAGCCATGTTGTTCTTCACTCATATTGGTATAATGTCCGCTATCTCAGCAGATGATTTTGTATTGTTTATATTACGGCAATTCACGTCCTCAAAAGGAGGAGGCTTTCTTTTGCCGGAAGAAAAAAGCCTCTCGGTCCATAGACATCCGAGAGGCTTCCTGTATTAGGAAAATGACTTGCCGTGAAACTCCGCCGGGAAACTCTCCGGAGAGGATAAAGGCAGACTTAAGCTTCATGCTTGGTCTTCGGCAGGCCGAGAGGGCTTTGGCCCTTCTTCCATTCGCCGCGTTCCTTCAGAAGCTTGACACGTTCAAAACGCTTCAGGACGGAACGCTTGCCGCCTACGGTACCGGTTGCTTTGAGGCTGGAATGCTTGGACATGATCTTGTGTTTGTAAAAGGTTCAGAAAAATACTTTACACCACCCTCGCGGTGGCAGGCGGGACCTTATAACGGAAGGTCCCGAACTTGGCAAGACAAATTTGACGCAATGTTCAAATATATCACTCGATGGCATCCTCCGGATGCGATTCCAGCCACTTCCTCCACAAATCCGGACGGTTCAGGCGCGTACGTTCCAGAGACTTCCCGTGCTTCCATTTTTCAATGGCGGGATGGTTGCCGCCCAGCAAAATCTCCGGAACAGCCAGGCCCCGGAACACGTTCGGCTTAGTATAAGCGGGAGCCTCCAGCAACCCGTTGGAAAAAGATTCCTCCACGGAAGAACGCTCATCCCCCAGCACGCCGGGAATCAGGCGCGCTACGGCGTCAATGACCACCACGGAAGCAATGGCCCCATTCGTGAGAATATAATCCCCGATGGACAATTCCATATCCACCAGCTCTTCTACTACACGATGGTCCACCCCCTCGTAATGACCGCAGAGGATAATGAGATGGCCTCCGGAGGCTGCCAATTCCGCAGCCAATGACTGGTTGAACGTACGCCCCTGGGGAGTCATCAGCACAACGCGCGTTTCCTGTCGGCGGAGTTCCTCCACGGCGGCAAAGATAGGTTCCGGCTTCAGCAGCATGCCTTGGCCCCCTCCGCAAAGGTAATCGTCCGTTTTGCGGTGCTTGTCCGTCGTCCAGTCACGGATATTATGGCAGCGTATCTCCAACAATCCCCTGTCACGGGCCTTTCCCAGAATGCTGCCGCCCAGAGGGGCTTCCACCATATCCGGGAACAGGGACAAAACGTCAATCGTCAACTTGGCGGCCATAAGAAAAAACATCAGCGTTCGCGCTTATGGCCGCGCAGCATGGCCTCAATGAACGGATCCAGGTTACCGTCCATCACGTCCTGAATATTGCCGGACTCTACACCTGTACGCAAATCCTTAACCATTTGATAAGGCTGGAAAACATAGGAACGGATCTGGTTGCCCCACCCGATGTCTCCCTTCTCACTGTACTGGCGGTCGGCTTCCGCCTGCTTTTTGTCTTCCTCAATCTGGTATAGCTTGGCGCGCAGCATGTTCATAGCCTCTTCCTTGTTACGAAGCTGGCTGCGCTCATTCTGGCAGGCCACAATGACGCCGGAAGGAATATGCGTGATACGCACGGCAGTTTCCACCTTGTTCACGTTCTGACCGCCCTTGCCGCCGGAACGGTAAGTATCCACCTTCAAATCCTTGTCCAGGATCTCAATATTGATGGAATCAGAAACCTCCGGCGTCGCGTCCAGGGAAGCGAAAGAAGTATGTCTCTTCCCAGCGGAATCAAAGGGGGAAATGCGCACCAACCGGTGGATGCCGCGTTCATTCTTCAAATACCCGTAGGCATACTCTCCATCCACCTTCAATGTCACGGAACGAATGCCGGCGTCATCCCCGTCCGTACTCTCCAAATACGTCACGGAAAAACCCCGGCGCTCACACCAGCGGATATACATGCGCAACAGCATGGATGCCCAGTCACAGGCTTCCGTGCCGCCGGCCCCGGCGTGAATGGTTACATAACAGGAAGCCTGGTCCTGCGGGCCGTTCAGCAAAGTCAGCAGTTCAAAATCCGCCAGAGACTTCTGCCATCTGGCAAACTCTTCCACGGCTTCCCGGCCCAGGTCATCGTCATCCGCCTCCTGGGCCAGTTCAATAGCAGCGTCAATATCCTCCAGGCGGGACTTCAGCGCGGAAAACGCCTCCATCCTGTGCTTCAGGGGATTCACCTCCGCCATCAGCGCCCGTGCGGCATTCTGGTCATCCCAAAAATCCGGAGCACTCATGCGTTCATCCAATTCGGCCACTCGTTGTTGAATGCCGTCCAGGTCAAAGATAGCTCCCGAGCTCGGAAAGACGGCTATGCAAGACAGCCGTGTCGAGCGCCGAGAGATCTGCAGCGATATGGGGATCCATGCGCGGGAACCTATCACGAAATACCTGAACGGGAAAGGGCAAAATGCCGTTTCTCCCAGTCATCCCCTTTCACCCCGACTTGCGGCGAGCCATTTCCATGAATAAAATCCGCATGCTGGACAAAACCGCTCTTCCGAAAGGAGAACATCTAACAGGAGATGAACATTCCCGAAATCAACACCTCAACCCCATTTCAATGCACTACGGAAAAATAAACAGCAGACAAAAATCTTATTTCATTCCCTTACCTTACATCACCGTTTTCTGCCCTCCCCCCCTCTTTCCGGAATGTGGTTCGGCCATCCATATCCCCGGCTTCCCATAAGAGAGCCCGGAGCCATGCTACTTGGCGGAATTTTCCTCTCCACCCTCAAAAGGGCGGATCCGGCAGGACCTGAGTTTTTCAATCTCCTCAAAAGTCATGATGTGCTCTATCTGGCAAGCCACTTCATTGGCGCGTTCTTCCGGAAGAGCCAGTTCCTCCCGCAGGAAATCAAACAGAATGCCGTGGCTGACAATAATTTTCCCGGCAATTCTGCGGCCTTGGGGAGTCAGCTTGACGGGGGCATACTGCGTATACTCCACCAACCCCATATCCGCCAGCTGTTTGACGGCAGACGTAACGGAAGGCATCTTTACCTTAAGCATCTCTGCAATATCCCGCACCTGGGCCGTCCCGTTTTTTTCAGACAGCAACCCAATGGCCTCCAGATAATCCTCATTGCTCTTGGTCAGCTCCAACATGGTATAAAATGGAAGCTAATACTTTAGTGGGAACTAACTCAAGGTTTTTTCCAGCCTTCTTTGGAATGAGAAAAAAAACCGCCGCGAATATGACCATTCGCGGCGGTTAAATTAATCAGCGTAATACGAAAATGGGCTTACTTCTCTTCAGAAGGGCTCCACTCTTCGTTTTCACGGGTCGCCAGATTGAAAGCGTGTTCCAGGCCAACCATATCGCTGCTCGGGCGGAGGGCTTCAAAGGAAGCGGTTTCGCGGCGGAGCTGTTCGGTGTCGTAATTGACGGCCTTGATGGAAAGGCCGATACGGCGTTCGATGCTGTCCACCTTGATCACGCGGGCGGTGATTTCATCACCCACCTTGATCACGTCCTTCACGCGTTCCACATGGTCTTCGCTCAACTGGGAAATATGAATCAGGCCGTCAATATCGCCGTCCAGATTCACGAAGGCGCCGAAGCTGGCGATCTTGGCCACCTGGCCAGTCACCATGTCGCCCACCTTGAAGCGGTCATTGATGGATTCCCACGGATCGGATTCAAGCTGCTTGATACCAAGGGAGACGCGCTGATCTTCCTTCTTGATTTCCAAAACGATGGCTTCCACTTCGTCGCCCTTCTTGAGAACTTCGGAAGGATGGTTGATCTTGCGGGTCCAGCTCATATCGGACACGTGGATCATGCCGTCGATGCCTTCTTCCAGCCCCACAAAAGCGCCGTAGGGAGTAAGGTTGCGGACCTGGCCCTTGATGACGGTACCAATCGGGAAACGGGATTCGATATCCGCCCAGGGATTGTCTTCCAACTGGCGGACGCCAAGGGAAATCTTCTGTTCCTTCACAGAAATGGAAAGAACCACGGCTTCGATTTCCTGGTCCAGCTTCAATACATCGCTCGGACGGGTGATTCTCTTGACCCAGGACAATTCGGAAACGTGCACCAGGCCTTCCACGCCCTTTTCCAATTCCACAAAGGCGCCGTAGGGCAGGAGCTTGGTCACGCGGCCCTTGACATGGGAATTGATCGGGTATTTGCGTTCGATATCCGCCCAGGGATTGTCTGTCATCTGCTTCAGGCCCAGGGAAACGCGTTCCTTTTCGCGATCCACTTCCAGAATCACGACTTCCAGGGACTGACCGATATGGAGCATTTCGCTCGGATGGTTCACGCGGCCCCAGCTCATATCCGTGATATGGAGCAAACCGTCCATGCCGCGGAGGTCGACAAAAGCACCGAAGTCCGTGATATTCTTCACGATACCTTCCACCTTGTCGCCTTCCTTGACGGTTTCAAGGAAGCGCTGGCGCTGGTCGGCGCGTTCAGCTTCAATCACTTCACGGCGGGAAAGGACGATATTCTTACGGTCGTCATTCACCTTGACGATCTTAAATTCGTAAACCTTTCCTACATACTCGTTCAGATCGCGCGGAGGAATAATATCCACCTGGGAACCGGGCAGGAAGGCTTCCACGCCAACGTTAACCATAAGACCGCCCTTGACGACGCTCTTCACTTTACCCTTAACCAGGCCGCCATCACGGTACACGCCCACGATCTTATCCCAGTTCTGCTTATGGGCGGCCTTTTCCTTGGAAAGGACGACGATGCCTTCGTCGTTTTCGAGGCGTTCCAAAAGGACTTCAATTTGGTCCCCTACTTCGATTTCCTCGTCTTCAAACTCGGAAATGGAAATAGCGCCTTCGGACTTGTAGCCGATGTCCACCAAAACGACTTGGGGACGGATTTCCTGGATGGTTCCGGTAACAATGGAACCTTCACGCAATTCGCGGAACTTGCTGTCAATCAGTTCCGCCAGTTCAGTTGTGCTCATTTAAATGGTTGATGAGTTAGTATTAACGATCTTTCTCATGGCCCCTTGTTGACCGGCGGGCAATCGGGGCGCCTTCCCCCGCCGGGCGAAAAATCGGTTGCTTTCAATATCAATTCCACGCAAGAACTCAAGGCTTTTCTTGAAAAACTCCCCCTATTTTTTCCCGGGTTTGCGGTCCTCCAGTGGACGGCGGTAAAAAACGAGCGCATAAAAACCTTCCGCCCCTTCCTTCCCATGTTAAAAATCCGGCTAATGAGAATATACGGAAAATCTGCATCTATCAGTCACTCCTGATGCAAATTTATGGGGGAAAAACTCCCTCTCGCTCCTCGTAGCGGGGTTGTGGAACAGCCTTTTTTACGCCGCAGATTTCGTCAAACTGGACGATCAGGCCTGGAACGGGGAGCTTCGGTCATGAATGCCCTGCCCGCACGTCAATCCATTCGGAGTTTCTCTGAAAAAACGTTCTCCCAAAAAGATTTGTCAGACCTGCTCTGGGCTGCCAATGGCCTCAACCGCCATAAACCGCCAGGACGTCAAATTACATATGCACTAAAGACGGGACGACTACCTACCCGCGAGCCAGCATGAACAAGGATGCCCCGGCAAAGGCTCTGAAGCTAACCTCTTCCCAAATACCCATGCTCTGCCATCCGGTAAAATATAAAAAATAAAAGCTTCCTGTTCCATTCTCCAGACACAACAGGCAGTATCAGGGCTCCGGCAGAATATCCACGTAAATACCGGGAGAACTGCCTTCGATGGGCGTCGCGCCCACAGCCCGGGCATAAAAATCAGCCGGACCTACCCCGCCGATGATACCGTATGCATAACCCAGCTCCCGCAGTCCTTTCAGGGCGGAAATCAATAGCACAGTGCCCAATCCGCTTCTGCGAGCCTCTTCCGCCACTCCCATGGGGCCCAAAAAACCGCGAGCCGTCACATCGTAACAGGCAAAACCAAGAATCTTCTTCTCCCGTGTGGCAATATAACAGGAAATGGGCTGGCGGCCGAAGGCAGCTTTCGCCTCACTTACCCACTTGGGAGAAAAATTCCGGCCAACCCAGTCAGCTACCAAATGACGTTCGTAAGCACCCGGACGGCGGATCAAAAAACCTTCCTTCTCCAGCCTCCTCAGGTCTTCTTCAATATCGGGCAAATCATACAGCCGCACCAGCATATCCATCATAACCCCGGCACCGTATCACAACTAAGTGCCGCGGCGAATAAAAAAAACTGGACAAACCCATCTTTCAACCTTAGACTTCGCCGCACCACAAACAACGAGCTGTAGCGCAGGCTGGTAGCGCGCTTCGTTCGGGACGAAGAGGTCGCAGGTTCGAATCCTGTCAGCTCGACCAATTTTCAAGCCGCCTCCGGGCGGCTTTTTGATTACTTATTTACTGATATAAAATAATTTTGCCTATTAGTAACTCCACACTTCTCTTATTTTGCGCCACGGTAAATAAACAGCGTCATGCTGATTGAATTTACCCTCTTCACAGGAACAAAATCAAACGGGCAAATTTTCTCAATTAAGCTTGGAGGATGTCAGGGTTATTTGCCGATGCAGAGGAAAAATTATCTATGCCCAATTCTCACTCCTGTGCCAGACAGCATCACAGCCGCTGCGGAAACATTCTATTACATTCAAAATCCTCAAACAGGAAAATGAACCTCCCCCACAAAAATCCCCGCTCATATTTCATGAACGGGGATGAATCAAATGAAGTCGAATCAGGGAGAGAAAACCGGGTTACTTGCCGGATTCCGGTTTGAAACGAGCTGCTTCTGATTCGGCGGTTATTTTTGCAGGCTCGATATGCAGGAGCTTTTTCATGGCGCGGCCCGGGTCACTCTCCGTCATCGGAAAATATCTGACGTGGTCGCCCAATCTGTAGGAATCCAGTCCATAAATGCTGTCAGCCGGAGTAAAATCTTCCGGCGTATTCAGCAGTTTTTCTACCTCCTTTGAAGACGCAAGGACATAACTCAGATTACAACTGGAATACAATTCCGTTTTAGGAGCGCTTCCCTTGAGAAGCTTATTGGCGTGCCCGTTCCACTTGACCAGAGCTTCTACAGGAATATCTCCTCGCAGCGACTGAACGACGCGGGCATAGTGCGTCGTTCCCTGGTCAGTGGAGACTATTTTGTAAATGATAACAGACAGGACCACATCGCTTTTTTCTAAATTTCGGGCTGTACCCCTGAGAAAACTATCCTGTTCTACTTCGGCCTGCGTAGCAACATGGGAAGAACGGTCTGGCTCTCCAAGGGCTACAGTTGAAAGTAACCCTGAAAACAGAACGCAAAGACAAGAAACATATTTCATATGTATATATTAGATACTGATTTTTTGGTTTATATTCAATAAAAATAGGGCTAACACAGAAAAATGTCCACCCTATGAATATATTATTAATATCAGTTATTAATCATCCAGTGTCGATCTTTGGAGCAGCCACACGGGGCCGGAAATAAAACTGCCCACGCCAATGTTATTTCCCGAACACATTCCCACATGCAGACTATCGCCAAATACGATAATATCTCCAGCCTGGGGAGTGTTGTACCCATTTTCTCCATCATCCGGATAATCAGGAGTTCCCAGCAGGGTACAGAGATAAACCGCCATTTGAGCTGCGCTGATGATAACATGCTTTTTACCCCCCAACGCCTGGGAATTACCTTTTGCCCCAATATTATTGGCTCCCGGAGCTCCATTAAGGTCAATACCATAACTACTAAGAGCAATGCTCAGACGCAAGGCGCAACTGTTAATGTAATTGGTATCTCCCGAAACGTGGCTATCGTTCAGCCATCCTCCAATATAGTTCCACACATCATCTGTAGTCATGGTGGGATAATCCACTACATTGTAGCATCCCAATAGACGTTGTACATTGGCAATATTCCAAAGATTTTTTGGAGCATCAATTTCCCAAAGTTCCAGTTCGAAATCTCCCATCTTGGGAACAAACTCCTCCGCATTGGGGTAAGGAGCAATTTCTTCCGGTACGGCAAGGTTCTCATGATGCAGTTTCGCATAGTGAAAGCCCTTTTTAAGTTCCTTGCTTCCAGAAACGGATGTGGACGAATGTGATCCAGTCAGTTCCGCTACCTTTTCACCATTGATTTCCAGATAGCCGTTGTCGTCAATCTGAATCGTGAAATTATAGGTTCCATCTTCCGGAACGCGGATATATCCTTCCCAGTCATGTACCCCGGTTTCTTCCGTCTTATGCCATCCAATCTTGGGGGGCTCTTTCTTCGTTACCTTGTAACGGCGGTTGTTTTCTGCATCCAACGGGTGGAATGGTTTTGTTGATATAGCCATAATGTTATGTTTCGTATCGTTTACTACTGAATGAACTGAATATTCAGTTCATAAACACCTTGAAAAATTTCTCGCTCCCCATCAACACGTTTAACGCGTAATCCAACCCTCATTCGGAACGTGAAGGAAAAGGTTAAAACGGCACGATAACCAAGCCGGAAATAAAAGATTTGAAAAGGGTACAAGAAACACAATCATTGATTATCAATAGTTACATTTCAAATTTTCTTCATTCGGGACGAAGAGACCGCTGGTTCGAATCCTGTCCTTTCGATTATTTTCTAATAGCCTCTTCCGGACGGGTATTTTTTCCGGCAAAATCACTACCCTTGCAAAAGCCTGCAAAAAGACCACTGGCAGCTGATTCTTTTATCTGGGAAAGGCCCCTGCTGGGATACTTTATCAGTCATCCGTCAAATTCCCATTGCTCCATACATGTTTCTTTCTCTAAAATACAGGTAATGAGTGAATACTTCCTGAAACTTCCCGGCGATTCCCAGCCGAGAGCCTATTCCGAATACGAAGTCCGTGAATTTCTGGGACAGGGCGTAATCGACTCAAAAACGCTTACCTGGAAACAGGGTATGGAAGGATGGCAGCCTGTAGACCAAGTTCTTCCGCCAATGTCACCAGTATGGGAGGAAACACAGAATCAAGAAAGCAAAGACCAGCCAGAGGAGCAGCAGTACCGTTTGCGTTATTCTTTAAACGGGCTGGCCAAATTATCCATTTTGGCATGTTTCGTATTGTTGCCCTTCATGCTCTGGAGCAGCTGGCTTGTTTTTTCCAATCATGTCGTTAATTATGAAGAAATCCAGACACTCATTCAGCAGAATATGGTTCACCTGCCATCTTTTGCGGCGCCGTTGGTCTTCCTCCTCAGCATCCTGTTCATTCCATCCCTGCTCATCCAGCTGATCTGGCTGTACCGGGCATCTGCCAATATTCAGGAATTTCAAGTTCCGGGAATCCGGTTCACTCCCTTTCTTAGCGTCCTTCTAAGCTGCATGCCGGTAGTTGGCATGGTTCTCAATGCCCTGGTTCTCCAGGAAATATATAAGGCATCCAAAAACCCGGCAGAATGGATGCAGCAAACACCCTCCCGCTCCCTGCGCCTGTATCTGCTGGTAACTACGGCTCTAACTCTGTGCACTCTTTTCCCTTTCGGGGCGGAACATTACGTAACGGCCTTTCTGCTCACCGGCGCTCTGATGACGGCAGCGAGCATCCTGTGGCTGGTCTGTGTCCTGCAAATCACCAGAAAACAGGAAGAACTGGTATCCAAAAATCAAAACTCCCGTTCTTAACTGGAAAAAACGTAATCAGCGCCTTTCCTTTTCTTCCTTGGGCGACTGACTGCTTGGGAGGATTTTATCCAAAGCTTCCATGCTGTTATCCTTATACAGGTTCTCCAGCAGTTTTTCCCACCCCGCCGCCATCTGAACCTGTTTCAAGGCAATAATGGGATCAGGCATCATCATTTCAGGGTCGGGAGCATATTGCTTCAGCACCTCATCCGGATTGATTCTGTTAAACGTCGTCTTCCCATAGCCCGGCATTCCCGCCTCATGGGCTATGGATTCAATCATCTCAAAATGCAAATGCGCCAAATAGTTGCCATGCGCAGTTCCGACTGAGCCAATTTGCTCTCCGCGTCCCACCAAAGTCCCCAACGGAATATCGCTGACGGTCTTCAAATGGGCATACAAACTCTGCACAAAACGCCCGTCCGGCAAACGGTGCAGCAGCACGACAACATTGCCCCAATCAGGAGAAGGTTCTCCTGCATAAATCAGCAATCCGCGGCCGGCGGCCCTCACGGGCAGTCCCTCATCCGTGTTTTCTCCTCCTATTCCATTTAAATCCTGTCCTGCATGCCTTCCCTTACGGACAACATTCATATCCCCCACCCCTTGGGCAACATAGGTAAACGCGCCATTTTCATCTCCGAGGGGCGACGTGAACACATCGGCCAGAGGCGCCTTCGCCAGATCCTGGGGCGTCAACAAAACCATCCGGTAATCTACAGGAACCGGAGCAGACTGCGGAATGTCTTCATCATAAATATTATGGTGCATCCCAGCCTCCGGAACGGCGGCATATTTCGCCTTGTACCAGGCAAATGCCGTAATCAAGACACAGGCCGTTCCCAAAAGCCCCATAATGACGCGGGATGTCGTCTTATCTATCATCGTACCGACTCTATACCCACGGAACCGGATTTACAACCACAAGATAGTCAGTCCAGCGTCTGCGGAAATTGTTCCATCCATAATTTGCGCGCCGCGCGGATATCTTCTGAGGGAACACGACTGGAGAGTTCCCATACGAGCGGAACTCCATGCGGGAAAAAAGGAAGAAGACGTTCAAAGGGAACCACTCCCCCCAACAGAGGAACCTGATGATCCCGCGCCGGCCATTTGACATCGTTCACATGCCCCCCAATCAAATGGGAAGACATTCGGCGAAGAAATTGTTCATGATTTAATATCAGCAAATTATGCTTTCTTTGAATATGCCCGAAATCATGCCAGTAACCGATAAAGGGATTTTCTTCAAACTCCTTCATCAACAAATTCATTTCATCCTCACTCGGCACCTGCTCATAATGGCTGCGACCTTCAATGCCCAGCTTGACGCCAAATTGTCCGGCTTGCGGAAGGAGTTGCCGGAGAGCTTCTCGCGCCCGTTCCAGATAAACGGGAGCCAGGCGGTTGCGGCGGCGTACAAATTCACCCTTGGTGCCGGCAAACGATTCCGTTCCCACCATTCCCTGACGCGCCAGGTTTTGCAAATGAGCCGTATCCGTGCGTTTCGCCAAAGGCTCCACCGTTCCCATATGCAACACAATATATCCGGCCCCCAGTGCTGCGCCCTGCTCAATAGACTTTTTCGTCAATTCAATAGCCTTGGAACGCACCTGCGGCAAATCCGCCGTAAAAGGCCTGCTGTCTGGAGAATCCCCCACCTCGTCAATCGGTGCGGGGAAAAAATTATGTACCCCGGCCACCTGCACCTTTCCGGCTTCTACCGCCCTCATGATACCGGGCAAAAGGGATAACTTGATGCCGTGGGAAAGTTCCACATGGTCAAAACCCAAAGAAAGAATTTCATCAATCATTTCTTCCCCGTCCTGATGACGGTGGGAATTCCAGCACGTAGAAAATACCAGCATAAAAAATCAATTGTTATGAGCTGATGGAACCGGGCTCCGTATAGCAATCTTCCATCCACTCCTTGACGGCGGCAATCATGCTTCCGGCTACGTCCGCGCGAGGTTTGACGAAAGCCGGAACAAACCACGGAAACGCTCCCACCAGATCATGAATCACCACGACATCGCCGTCACACGTATGAGCGCCGGAACCAATACCCAACGTGGGAATGGAAGAATGTACGGTAATTTGACGGGCAGCATGAGGCGTTACGCCCTCCACCACCACGGCACAAGCCCCCGCCTCCGCCACGGCCGCCACATCCCTTACCAGCGCTTCCTCCTCTGAGGAGGATTTTCCTTTAATCTTGTATCCTCCCTCCTCCAGCACTTTTTGCGGCAGAAGGCCGATATGACCCACTACGGGAATACCGGCCTCCACAATAGCACGGATATTTTCCGCTTGGGCTGCCCCCCCTTCCAGCTTGACTGCATCCGCCCCAGCCAAAAACAATTTCTTTGCGGATTGCACGGCCTGTTCCACCGTATCATAAGAATGTATGGGCATATCTCCCACCAGCAGGGCGTTCTTCACTCCGCGCGCAGTAGCTTCCACATGATGAAGCATATGATCCAGCGTCACATGAGTGGTATCCGGAAAACCCAAAACCACCATCCCCAGGGAATCACCCACCAGCACAATATCTACGCCGGCTTCATCCAAAAGGCGGCCTGTAGGATAGTCATAAGCAGTTACCAGAGTCACATGCCGCCTGTTCTTGCAGGCGCGGATGCGTTCCGCTTTCTCAAAAGATTGATTCATGACATTCAATAAACATGCGATTTACCAGCGTTCCGATACCAGAAGCGGATCAGCTTCATCCGTATCCAATCCCGCCAACAGGCAGGCAACCGTTTTATGCTGGCGCGGCAGGATAAGTTCCGGCCTGATATCGGAAAGAGGTTTTAAAACAAATTTCCTCAAATGGGCTCTGGGATGGGGGAGAATCAGACGAGGAGGATCATTGACCACCATGTCCCCCACATAAATAATATCCACATCCGCCGTCCTGGGTTCACAGCGAATCCCGGAACGAACGCGTCCCAAGGCCCGTTCTATACCCTGGCAATGCACAAGCAATTCCTCCACCGTACCGGGCCAGGTAAATTCCACCACGGCATTCAAATAATCATCCGCACCGGACGGACACCCCTGGGGACTGGTAGCATACAGGGAGGATTGCAGAAAAGGGTCATCAGACAGACTCATCTGCAACAAATGATCCCTGGCCTGAATCATCAGGCTGTTTTTATCCCCAAGGTTGGACCCCAGTGCAATGCCGGCTCTCTTCATCAGTAAAAAATATCGTGGCCGATCTAAAAAAGGAGAACGGCCACGATACCAAAAAGTTATAATTGGGAAAGCCCCAGAACATCTTCCATGGTATACAGCCCCGGCTCCCGATTCTGGAGCCAGAGAGCCGCGCGAACAGCACCGGAGGCAAATGTCATACGGCTGGACGCCTTATGGGTAAGCTCCAGCCGTTCTCCATCAGAAGCAAATATCACGGTATGATCCCCCACCACATCTCCCCCCCGCAGGGAATGCATACCTATTTCCTTGGCGGGACGAGGCCCTACCAGTCCTTCACGGCCAAAAACCACGCTATCTTCATAATTCCTGTCAATAGCGCCGGACAGAATTTCCGCCAGTGTCCGGGCAGTACCGGAAGGAGCGTCAATCTTATGACGGTGATGCATCTCCATCACCTCTATATCGCAACTGCCTCCCAGAATCTGGGCCGCCTTGCGCGTCAGCCAGAACAGGGCGTTCACCCCCACGGAATAATTGGAAGCAAACACAATCGGAATGGATGCAGCGGCATCCACAATCTCCTGGCGTTCCAGATCCGTATGTCCTGTAGTGCCTATGACCAGAGGCTTGTTATTGGCGACAGCTTCCGCCAGCAAAGTGCTGGTGAAAGCATGATGGGAAAAATCAATGGCTACGTCGCATTTGGCAAGGGCCGGATACAGCTCCTGCCCCTGGTCATGAGTGGCCCCCACGCAAGTATCCGGATTCAGCGTCACCGCCTCTTGGATAGCCTGGCCCATGCGGCCCGAAATGCCTGTAACAAGAATGGAAATCATATCACTAAAATATTAAAGAATGTTGAAACGTCGAAGAAGTGCGGAAAGCTGAGCTTCCTTTTCTTCCGGCAATGGAACCAGCGGAAGGCGTACTCCGGGCTGTATATCTCCTTTCATCGCCAAAGCCGCCTTGATCGGCACAGGATTGGAATCCAAAGTCATTAGCCCTTTCATCAACGGATAAAAAGTCTTCTGGAGGGAAAGCATTTCTCCCATATCCTGATTCAGGCCAGCTTTTATAATGGAATTCATGATGCCCGGAACCAGATTGGATGTTACGGAAACCAATCCGCTGGCGCCACAGGCCATAAAAGGCACCGTCAGGCCATCATCACCGCACAGAACAGTGAAATTTTCCGGAACCACCTGCATCAGCTGGTTCACGCGGTCCACATTGCCGCCGGCCTCTTTCACACAAACAATATGCGGGCAGTCTTTCGCCAGACGGCTGATTGTCTCCACACTGATTTCAATACCGCAACGGCCCGGAATGCTGTACAGCATAATCGGTAGACGGGTGGCGTCCGCAATGGCCTTGAAATGGGCATAAACTCCATCCTGGGAAGGTTTATTGTAATAGGGGCACACCTGGAGCGTTCCATCTACTCCCATTTTTTCCGCTTCCTGGGTCATATGGATAGCTTCCGCAGTAGAATTAGCTCCCGTTCCCGCAATAACCTGAATGCGGCCAGCCGCGCTCTCCACGGCCAGTTCTATCACCCTCAAGTGTTCTTTTACAGTCAAGGTGGGGGATTCTCCTGTGGTGCCGACAGCCACAATACCGGCCACACCGGCGGCTATCTGGGCTTCTACAAGCATTCTAAAAGCCTCTTCATCGACCCGATTGCCGGCAAACGGAGTCACAATTGCTGTATAAAGACCTTGAAACTTCATAACCTTACTTGGAAATATACTATCTCAACAGACACTTTTTGTCACGACAGAATACAGTAATATGGCATGCCTGTCAGGCATTCAGAAATATCATTCGTGAACAAATGGCACAAAACTCCAGGCATGAATTAAGCAGGGACAGGAATGCTTCCGGCCGTCTGTCGGGCCACCAACCGGTTTTTCTTCCATTGTCCACGATATATTCCCGATGAATATCGGCAACCTCCGTTCCCACATAAAAACAACGAGCCCATAGAGAGTTTATTTCAGGCCAGCAAAAGAAACCAAATCGGAATAACGGTTCAAAAGGACTGACGTGACCACAGTGACATGGCAAAAACACTTTGGCAGCCCACTATCGTCTATAGACGGTGTTTATCAAGAAGACGGCATAAGAGAGAG